>NZ_JBQFYZ010000010.1:0-118456 GCF_056541905.1 Ruegeria sp. AF5 | reverse complement strand
GTCGAGCTGTTGCGGCAAAACGCTCCGGCCACCCGTCCCATAATCGCCCTCAGCGAAGGCAACGACCCCCGCATCACAAAAGGGGCCATCAACGCGCAGAGGGCCAATCTGGCCGATATCATTCTGGTTGGCCCGTACGCCGAGGTCGAAGCAGCCCTGAAAGATCAGGGGGCTGCTGCCTCTCGGGGCGTTGATATCCATGACCCCAAGACTTCGGACCTGACCGAAGAGTTTGCCGAGGCCTTTTTCGAACTGCGCCGGCATAAAGGCGTCGATCGGGCCAAGGCCCGTGCCGCCGTTGAAACACCCCCCGTCTATGCCGCCATGCTGGTGCGCAGCGGACGTGCCACCGGCACCGTAGGAGGGGCCGTTCACACGACCGGCGAAATCGTCCGTGCGGCGATCCAGGTGATTGGCATGGCCCCCGATGCAGGAATGGTGTCGTCTTTCTTCCTGATGTACCCGCCGGAAAACGCTCAGCCCGGGGCGCGGGCGATGCTGTATTCCGATTGCGGGCTGGTCATCAATCCGACCGCGAGCGAGCTGAGCAAGATCGCCATCGCATCCGCCGCATCGGCCCGGACGCTGCTGCAGGTCGATCCAAAAATCGCGATGCTCAGCTTTTCCACCAAGGGCAGCGCCAAGCATCCCGACGTGGACAAAGTGATCGAGGCCACTGAGGCGCTGCGCCAAGCCGCGCCGGACCTGAATGTCGACGGTGAATTGCAATTTGACGCCGCCTTTGTACCTTCGGTTGGCGAGCGAAAATCGCCGGGATCGTCAGTCGCCGGGCAGGCCAACGTGATGATCTTTCCCAACCTTGATGCTGGTAATATCGGCTACAAGATCACCCAAAGGTTGGGGGGCTACACCGCTATCGGTCCGGTTTTGCAGGGACTGGCCAAACCCGCCAACGACCTGTCCCGCGGATGCAGCGCCGAGGATGTGACCCAGATGATCGCCGTGACCGCGCTACAGGCAAATGGACTGTAACACTTAATTTACGCACCGCCCCCGGAACGATGTTCTAAAATACCGAGGAAACTGACAATATCCTCCCGAAATAACCAACTGGACCCGCAAATGACCCATCAGCAGCCGATCCTTGATACGTCACCGAAAGTCTCGGACGAAATCCGCAGGACCACCTGCTACATGTGCGCTTGTCGATGCGGCATCAACGTCCACATGAAAGACGGCAAGGTTGCCTATATCGAAGGCAATCGCGACCACCCGGTGAACAAGGGTGTCCTGTGTGCCAAGGGGTCTGCCGGTATCATGCAGGTCAACGCCCCCTCGCGCCTGCGCAAGCCACTGAAACGGGTCGGCCCGCGTGGCTCGGGTGAATTTGAAGAGATCAGCTGGGACGAAGCGCTGAAACTGGCGGTCAGCTGGCTGGAGCCAATCCGCAAAGACAACCCGGAAAAGCTTGCCTTTTTCACCGGCCGGGACCAAAGCCAGAGCTTCACCAGCTTCTGGGCGCAAAATTTCGGAACCTGCAACTATGCGGCGCATGGTGGCTTCTGTTCGGTCAACATGGCTGCGGGCGGCATCTATACGATGGGTGGCGCATTCTGGGAATTCGGCCAGCCTGATTGGGATCACACCAAGCTGTTCATGCTGTTTGGCGTGGCCGAAGACCACGACTCCAACCCGATCAAAATGGGTATTGGCAAGATCAAGGCGCGCGGTGCGCGCGTTATCGGCGTCAACCCCATCCGCAGCGGATACAATGCCGTCGCCGATGATTGGGTCGGCATCACACCGGGAACCGACGGGCTGTTCATCCTGTCGTTGATCCATGTGCTGATGAAAGCCGGAAAGATCGATCTCGACTATCTCAGCCGCTACACCAATGCCCCGGTTTTGGTGGACGCGTCAGAAGGCGCCGGAAACGGCCTGTTCCTGCGCGACGATGACGGAAAGCCTCTGGTCATCGACCGGAATACAGGCAAGCTGACGGCCTTCGATACGCCTGGCGTTCGCCCGAATTTGTCAGCGGTCTACGAAAACGACGGTGTCGTTCATCGCCCTGTATTTCACTTGATGGCGGAAAAATACCTGTCCGAGGAGCACGCGCCCGAAGCTGTTGCCGAAAAATGCGGTATCCCCGCCAATCGCATTCGCGCGATTGCAGCGGAACTGGCGCGTGTCGCCTTTGACGAGGCGTTTGAGCTCGATCACGAATGGACCGATTTCCGGGGCGAGAAACACACCAAGATGATTGGCCGCCCTGTCGCGATGCACTCGATGCGCGGCGTTTCGGCTCATGCCAATGGTTTCCAGACCTGCCGCGCGCTGCATGTGCTGCAGATCATCCTTGGCACGGTCGAGGTTCCCGGCGGCTTCCGCTTCAAGCCCCCCTACCCCAAACCGGTCGAGGCGCACCCGACACCGCATTGCAAGGTGACGCCCAATTCTCCGCTGGATGGCCCGCATCTGGGGTTTGTCCGCGGCCCGGAACACCTTGCACTGAAGGAAGATGGCAGCCCCGCGCGGATCGACAAGGCGTTCACCTGGGAAAACCCGATGTCCAGTCACGGGCTGATGCATATGGTGATCTCGAACGCACATGCGGGCGACCCGTACAAGATCGATACGCTGTTCATGTACATGGCCAACATGTCGTGGAACTCGACCATGAACACCAAGGGTGTCATCGAGATGCTGACGGACAAAGATGAAAACGGCGATTACGTAATCCCGCGCATCATCTATTCGGACGCCTATTCTTCCGAGATGGTGGCTTACGCGGACCTCATCCTGCCGGACACGACCTACCTCGAACGCCACGACTGTATCTCGCTGCTGGATCGCCCGATTTGCGAGGCGGATGCGGCCGCTGACGCAATCCGCTGGCCTGTGATCGAACCGGACCGCGACGTGCGCGGATTTCAGTCAGTATTGATCGATCTCGCTAACCGAATGAAACTTCCGGGTTTCACCCATGAAGACGGCAGCGCAAAATGGGTCGATTACGCCGACTACATCGTCAATCACGAACGCAAGCCGGGTATTGGCCCGCTGGCCGGATTCCGCGGTGAAAACGCCGACAAGGAAGGGCGCGGAGAGGTCAACCCGGATCAGTTGAACCGCTATATCGAAAACGGTGGCTTCTACGTGGCGCATATCCCGCAAGGCGCGGATTACTACAAACCGTGGAATGCAGCCTATCAGGAATGGGCCGTGGGCATGGGGCTCTATGACAGCCCGCAGCCATACCTATTCCAACTCTACTCCGAACCGATGCGCAAGTTTCAGCTGGCAGCCGAAGGCCATGGCGACCGACAGCCGCCTGATCATCTGCGCCAGCGGATCAAAGACACGATGGACCCGCTTCCGATCTGGTACGAAACCGATCAGCACGGCAACGACGGCTTCACAGTCAACGCGCTGACCCAGCGCCCGATGGCGATGTATCACAGCTGGGGCACGCAAAACGCCTGGCTGCGGCAGTTGCACGGGCGAAATCCGCTTTATGTTCCGACCAGGCTGATGCGCAAGCACGGCCTGAACGACGGAGATTGGGCCAAAATCACATCCCCTCATGGTGAGATTACGGTCCCTGTGATGGAAATGGCCGCGCTGAACGACAACACCGTCTGGACATGGAACGCCATCGGCAAACGCAAAGGCGCCTGGGCCCTGCAAGAGGACGCGCCCGAGGCCACCAAGGGCTTCCTGCTCAACCACCTGATCCACGAATTGCTGCCGCCAAAAGGCGACGGGCTACGTTGGGCCAATTCCGACCCCATTACTGGTCAGGCCGCATGGTTTGACCTGAAGGTGAAAATCGAAAAGGCCGACGCGCCCGCCGATGCCCAAAGCCAGCCTCATTTTGACCCAATCAAATCACCGGTAGGAACGGGCCCTGCGAATTTGGCGTGGAAGGTGGGCAAATGACCCGGATCCGCACTTCATCTGGCCACAAGTATCCCGGGGGTGAATTGAGCCGCAGGCTCAAGAGGGGGCTGGCCCCCTCACCCGTCCTCAACAGCACAGGTATCCTGACATGACCCAGCTACCGAACTCCACCGAGCGCAAGATGGGTCTGGTGATCGACCTGGACACCTGCGTTGGATGCCATGCCTGCGTGATTTCCTGCAAGGGCTGGAACACGGAAAATTATGGCGCGCCACTGTCCGATCAGGACGCCTATGGTGCCAACCCGTCGGGCACTTTCCTGAACCGCGTGCATTCCTACGAGGTGCAACCGGCGGAAGGGCACGCGCAACTGATCCATTTCCCTAAATCCTGCCTGCATTGCGAAGATGCGCCCTGTGTTACCGTGTGCCCGACCGGGGCCAGCTACAAGCGGGTCGAAGATGGCATCGTGCTGGTTAATGAAAGCGACTGTATCGGGTGCGGCCTGTGTGCCTGGTCCTGCCCCTATGGCGCGCGTGAACTGGACAAGGCCGAGGGGGTGATGAAGAAATGCACACTCTGCGTCGACCGGATCTATAATGAGAACCTGCCCGAGGTGGACCGGATTCCCTCCTGTGTCCGAACCTGTCCGGCGGGCGCGCGGCACTTTGGCGATCTGGGCGATCCGGACAGCGACGTCAGCAAGCTTGTTGCGGACCGCGGCGGAATGGACCTGATGCCCGAAATGGGCACCAAACCCGTCAATAAATATCTGCCGCCGCGCCCGAAAGACACGGTGGAAGATCAGATCGACATCCTGGCCCCCCTGTTGGCACCTGTCGCTGAAGAGCCCAAGGGCTTCCTCGGCTGGCTCGACAAGACGTTGGAGAAACTCTGATGCATCCTGCACCCTCCGTCATCCTCTTTACCACCCTGTCCGGTCTGGGCTTCGGCCTGCTCTTCTTTCTTGGTCTTGGCCTTCCGGCTGTCTCGGGTTGGGTGGCCTTTGTGTTCTTCGCCATTGCTTACGGTCTGGCCGTCGGAGGGCTGATGGCCTCGACCTTCCATCTCGGCCACCCGGAACGGGCCTGGAAGGCTTTTACTCAATGGAAAACGAGCTGGCTCAGCCGTGAGGGCTGGTGTGCCGTGCTCGCCCTGGTCGTCATGGGGCTTTACGCGATTGGCGTGGTGTTTCTGGATCGGCAATGGAGCCTGCTGGGTTGGATCGGAGCGTTGATGTCACTGGCGACCGTGTTCACGACTTCGATGATCTACACGCAACTCAAGACCATCCCGCGCTGGAATATGAACCTGACCCCCGCCATGTTCCTGAGCTTCAGCCTGGCAGGTGGTGCGTTGCTGGCTGGCCAGACACGGGTTGCCATTCCGCTTCTGCTGATCGCCGCGTTGGTTCAAATCCTGTATTGGAAGAAAGGCGACAAAGCGCTGGAAGCATCCGGAACGAATCTGGGCACAGCCACAGGTTTGGGTAACCGGGGTACCGTCAGAGCGTTCGAGCCACCGCATACCGGTACCAACTATCTGCTGCGTGAGTTTGTTCATGTGGTCGGGCGCAAACATGCCGATAAGCTAAGGGTGATCTCGTTTGTATTGGCCTTTGTCCTGCCGGTTCTGTTTCTGGTCCTGCCATTCAACCATTTCCTGGCCCTGCTGGCAGTGGCATCGCATCTGGCAGGCATCGCGACCTCGCGCTGGTTGTTCTTTGCGCAGGCTGAACATGTCGTAGGGCTTTATTACGGCAAACGCTGAGGGGGCTCTGCCCCCGCCGCGGCAAGCCGCAGCTCCCCCGGGACATTTTTGGCCAGATGAAGTTTGGATCCTGAAAACCAAAAAGGCGGCACTCGGTAGTCGAGGCCGCCTTTTCCGGTTTCTGAAGGCCGGGTTAGATGAGGCCCGCGTGTGCCATTGCCGCATCAATCGCGGCTTTTGTGTTGTCTTCCAGCTCAGTCAGAGGTGAGCGGACTTCGGTGCTGCAAAGGCCCAGTTTGCTGAGCGCGTATTTGGCGCCGACCAACCCGGGTTCTATAAAGATCGCTTCGTGCAGCGGCATCAGCTTGTCCTGGTATTCCAGTGCCTTTGCATAATCGCCCGACAATGTGGCCTGCTGGAATTCGGCGCATAGCCTGGGAGCCACGTTTGCGGTGACTGAAATGCATCCGACACCGCCATGGGCGTTAAAACCCAGTGCAGTGGCGTCTTCACCGGATAGCTGGCAGAAGTCCTTGCCACAGATCGCGCGCTGCTGGCTGACGCGCGCCAGATCGCCCGTCGCATCCTTGACACCGACAATACGCGGCAACCGGGCCAGTTCGCCCATGGTGGCCGGGGTCATGTCGATGACCGATCGCCCGGGAATGTTGTAGATGATGATCGGAATATCCGCAGCCTCGTGCAGGGCTTGGAAATGCGCGATCAGGCCGCGTTGAGTCGGTTTGTTGTAGTAAGGCGTGACAACCAGCGCCGCATCGGCACCAACTTTTTCGGCGAACTGAACGAACCGGACGGCTTCGACCGTGTTGTTCGACCCGGCACCGGCAATAACCGGAACACGGCCAGCAGCCGTTTTGACCACTTCTGCGATGACCGTTTCGTGTTCGTCGTGGCTGAGCGTCGGGCTTTCGCCGGTGGTTCCAACAGGCACCAGCCCGGTCGAGCCTTCGGAGATCTGCCATTCGACCAGATGTTTAAGCGTCTTCAGGTCCAACTCGCCGTTGTTGAACGGAGTGACGAGGGCTGGCATCGAGCCTTTGAACATGACACGCTCCTTAAGGTGCATATTGCGGTTTTTGCGCCTTGGTCACTCACGTTTCCAGCTTTGTGAGTTGATCCCGGCGGCGCAGGGTTTATCCTCACAGGCTCTATCCTCGGTTGGTTGGGAAATGCAAGGGATGACACGCTTTCTGGCACTGTTGACTGGAGTGATTCTATACGCAGTGACGACACCGCAAGCCGCACGCGCGGATGCGGCCGGTGATTTGCGCGCTGGGCTGTATGAAATGCGCAAGGGCGACTGGAATGCGGCGCTGCGCGTATCGGGCCAGCGTGGCTCGGTCTCGCGCGATGTCATCGTCTGGCACTGGTTACGTGAGGGATTTGGCAGCTCGGGCGATGTGCTGGTGTTTCTCGAACGCCGCCCGGACTGGCCCGGGCTGGACTGGCTGCGCCGCAAGAGTGAGCCAATCTTTACCGGGGCCGATCCGGACAGGGTTCTGAAGTTTTACGCTGGCTTGCCCCCTCAGACTGCTGAAGGCGCGCTGAACTATGCGGTGGCCCTTAAGGCCAAAGGGCGCATTGGCGAGGCGGAGGCCGATATCGTGACAGCCTGGCGCACCATGCCGATGGGGTCGGGGTTGCAAAAGGACTATCTGGAGAACTTTGCCAGACTGCTGAAGCCGCACCATGCCGCGCGGCTGGACCGGATGCTGTGGGATGGCCATTTGGTCAGCGCAGAACAGATGCTGCCCCTGGTCAGCACGGATGAGCGCAAGCTGGCCGAAGCACGGATCGCGTTGCAGAAACGCCAGCCAGGCGTAGACGGCAAGGTGGCGGCGGTACCGAAGTCGCTGGCAGATGCGCCGGGGCTGGCATTCGACCGTTTTGTCTGGCGAGACAAGAAAGAACTGGATGACAGCGCCGTCGACCTGATGCTGGCACGGTCAACCGGACCGGAGGCTCTGGGCGAGCCTGACAAATGGGCCGAGGGACGCCGCCGTCTGGCCCGGCTCGAGATGCGATCGGGGCGAGCGGCGCGCGCTTATGACGTGGCGGCCAAGCACCATATGACCCCTGAAATGGGATATTCCTATGCGGATCTCGAGTGGCTGGCCGGGTTTCTGGCCCTGCGCAAACTGAATGACCCTGCCACAGCCGTGCGGCACTTCCAGAATTTTTCGAATGCCGTGCAATCGCCGATCTCGAAAGGGCGCGGCGGCTATTGGCTGGGGCGAGCTTACGCCGAGCTTGGGGAAGCAGACAAAGCCTATGAGGCCTATGCGATGGGCGCGGATCATCAGACCTCTTTTTATGGTCTGCTGGCGGCGGAACGGATCGGACGGCCATTTGACAAGGAACTGGCCAATCCGCGTCGCGCGCCGCACTGGCGTCAGGCTGAGTTCGCCGATTCCAGCGTTCTGGAAGCCGGGCTGCTGTTGCTGAAGGCCGGGGAAGACAACTTGTCCGAGAGGTTCCTGACGCATCTTGTCGAAGGTCTTGACCCTGTGCAGGCCAACCAGTTGGGCGACCTTGCGATTGAGCTGAAACAGCCGCATCTGGCCGTCATGATCGCCAAGAGGGCAGCGACCACGGGCACCGTTTTGCCCGCGGCCTATTACCCGGTTCATCCGGTGGCCGACATGCGTCTGCCAATGGCCAAGGAAATGACGCTGGCCATCGCGCGGCGCGAAAGCGAATTTGATCCGGTTGTCGTCAGCGGCGCGGGGGCGCGCGGCCTGATGCAAGTGATGCCAGCAACAGCCAAGCTGGTGGCCGGAGAACTGGGGATACTCAGCGGCCATCAGACCGGTCGGTTGACGTCGGACTGGCAATACAATGCCAAGCTTGGCGCCAACTATCTTTCGGGCCTTGCGACCGAGTTCAACGGGAATGTCGTCATGATGGCGGCCGGATACAATGCCGGTCCAAAGCGCCCGATCTCGTGGATGGAACGCTATGGTGATCCGCGCACCGGTGAGGTGGATATCGTAGACTGGATTGAGACCATTCCGTTCAATGAGACGCGCAATTATGTGATGCGCGTGACCGAAAGCCTGCCGGTCTACCGCGCCCGTCTGGGGCAGCCCGCCCTGCCGGTTCCGTTTTCGCAGGAACTGATCGGATCATCGCTGGCGGCGTTCGCGCCATAAGGTAAACAGACCTGCGGCCACAACAATCGCTGCGCCCGTGACAACTTCGGGGCGCAGTTTTTCACCAAAGATCGAAATCCCCAGAATCGCGCTCCAGACAAGGTGGAAATAGGCGAAGGGTTGGACGGCGCTGGCTTCGGCCATCTCATAACATTTGATCAGCAGCCAGTGCCCCGTTGCCCCGCTGACGCACAGCAACGCCATCCACAGCCAGTCGCTGCGGGCCATTGGCTCCCAGAACCACATTCCAAAAAGGGTCATGGCGATGGCACCAACAACGCCGGTCCAGAAAAAGCTGGTGGCCGTGCTGTCCTGACGTGCGACATAGCGTGTCAGCAGGCCGTAAATCGCAAACAGAAACGCCGAGATCAGCGGTATGACGGCCCAAGGATCAAAAACACCAACGCCCGGCTGCAGAATGATCAGAACACCAATGCAACCGACACCGATCGCAACCCAGCGCCGCCATCCAACCTTTTCACCCAGAACCGGCCCGCTCAGCGCGGCGACAAGCAGGGGATAGCTTATGAAAACGGCCATACTGTCGATCAGACCGAGCACTGTGAAACCGAACACGGCGACGCAGATCTCGGTGGCCAGCAGCAGGCCCCGCAGGATTTGAAGCCCCATCTGGTTCGTCTGCATGGCCGCCCTTAACCCGCCGGAAGATCGCGCCGCCAGTGCAATGACAAAGGCCGCAAAGAACCAATAGCGGATCATCACCACCATGTAGGTGTTATAGGTTCCGGCCAAATGGCGTGAGATACCGTCCTGCAAGGCAAAGACAATCGTCGCGCCCACCATCAGCGCGATACCCGCACCTGCATTGTTTTTCTGCGTCATGCCTTGAGCGCCCGCGTCATGTGCCGCTTGCGGCCATAGCCGGATGTACGGGTGACGGTGAAACCGGCATCCTGAAGCCCGCGTCGAACAAACCCGGCGGCCGAATATGTGGCTGCCGTGCCATCGGTGGCGGTGTGCGCCGCCACTTGCTGCATCAGCTCTGCCCCCCACAATTCAGGGTTCTTGGCAGGAGAGAACCCGTCTAGGAACCAGGCGTTGGCCATGCCTGCCCATTGCGGCAGGCTGTTGCGCGCATCGCCGATGATCACGTCGCATTGAAGGGTTTCAAGATTGCACGCGTGACCTGTCCAATGGGCCAGAAACCGGTTGCTCCACGGGTGTAACTCGGGGAAGGCCTCAAGCGCGCGACGCATATCATCCTTGGCCATGGGAAAGGCTTCGAAACTGGTGAACCGAAGCGGGCCTGTTTGGCCGGATTTCTCCCATTCAGACCAAACCGTCAGCAGGTTCAGACCGGTGCCAAAGCCCAACTCGGCAATATGAAACCCCGGCGCAAAGCGTTCTGGCAGATCATTGCCTGCCAGAAACACATGGCGCGTCTCTTCCAGCCCGTTCTGCAACGAGTAATAGGGATCGTCGAAACGGTGCGAGACCGGTATATGATCCTCGGTCCACGTCAATTCGGCATGCTGGTCTGCCATCGGGGAATCCTGTAGCTAAGCGGCGCGACACTGAACAAGGAAAAGGGAATTGGCAATGGTCGATGTGACGGTTCGCGGGGCAGGAATTTTCGGCCTGTCCATCGCCTGGACCTGCGCCCGGCGGGGCGCGAAGGTACAGGTTGTCGACCCTTTTGGGCCGGGCTCCGGGTCCAGTGGCGGTCTGGTGGGGGCCTTGGCCCCGCATGTGCCCGAAAACTGGAATGCCAAGAAAGCTTTTCAATTCGACAGCCTGATCATGGCCGAACCCTTTTGGCAGCAGGTCGAGGGTACCGGCGGCGTTTCCCCCGGCTATGGCCGTCTGGGCCGTCTTCAACCCATTCCTGACACCCGCAGCCTTGATCTGGCCCGGCAACGCGAAGGTTCAGCCGATCAACTTTGGCAGGGGCTGGCAGAGTGGCGGGTGATCAGCACATCGCAGGCCGGATCGTGGTGCCCGCCCAGCCCCACCGGCTTTGTCATCCGCGATACACTGACAGCGCGCATGCATCCCCGGCGGGCCTGCGCCGCTCTGGTTGCAGCCCTTGAGGTGATGGGCGTTCACGTTGTCAGTAACGCTGATGATAAAGGACAGGTTGTCCACGCCACGGGCCTAGCAGGATTACTGGAACTGAACGACGCCTACGGAAAAACCGTCGGAAACGGTGTCAAAGGCCAGGCCGCCCTGTTGCGCTTTGATGCAGGAGAGATGCCACAGCTATTCGCAGATGCGGTCCATATCGTGCCACATGCGGACGGAACGCTTGCAATCGGATCAACGTCTGAACGGGATTATGACGACCCGACCAGCACAGACAGTGCTTTGGACGATGTCATAGACCGCGCCACGCGCGCGCTGCCGCTTTTGCACGGGGCCGAGGTGATCGAACGTTGGGCCGGGGTGCGTCCCCGCAGCAAAAGCCGCGCCCCGATGTTGGGCCTGCATCCATTGCACCAGGGCCAGTTCATCGCCAATGGCGGCTTCAAGATCGGCTTTGGCATGGCTCCGAAAGTTGCCGAGGTTATGGCCGATCTGATGCTGGAGGACCGGGATTCGATCCCCGATGACTTCCGCCCCGAAGTCTCACTGTAATAGGGCCACAGCCTTCATGCATTGCCGCCCGTCCGGGCCGCGCACCCACATGTCCTGACCGTTCCGGCACAGCTGGGCAGTCTCGAAATGCATCAACGGTGAGGTCGCACGGAAAGAAAACGACTTGAGTGGTCCGCCAAGATCAACTGCAAACAGCATCAGAAGCTGCGCCAGAAGTGGCCCGTGCACAACCAGCCCTGCATATCCTTCCACATCACGCGCATAGTCCAGATCGTAGTGAATGCGATGGCCGTTGAAGGTCAGCGCCGAATAGCGAAACAGCAGGGTGGAATTAAACTCGACCGCGCGGATATCCGTTTCATCCGTGCGCGATTGGGGCGGCGCCGGAGCCATCACACCCGGTGCGGGGTCTTCACGATAAACAAGATCCTGCCATTCTGTCAGACAAAGTTGGCCGCCTTGCCGTATCTCGTGCCGCAACGTGACAAAACCCAACGGGCCGGACCGCCCCGCTTTTGCGCTTTGGTTTTCAAGAACCGATGTCCTGTCAGCAGGGACACCCGCGATCAGCGGTGCATGAAATTCCAATTGCCCACCGGCCCACATTCTGCGGGGCAATCCCATATCCGGGATCAGGCCACCCACCTTGGGATGCCCATCCCGCCCCAGCTCGGCAGGCGGTTGCGGCGCCCAGAAATAGAGCTGATGGAAGAATGGCGGCAGAGCTGAGCCTTTGGCAATTGTTGGCTCAGAGCCCAACGCAACCTGAAACGACGCTGCACGGGCCGGGTCAAGGATATCGCTTTGACGCTGTTCCAACATATGGGCAGTCCAAGCTCAGAAACCGGCCTCGGCCCTGAGTTTCTGCATCAGCATGTGCAGCGAGTTTTCATATCGCTCGGACAACAACCTTCCCTGATCGTCGAACTCATTCGAACTGTCGGCGAGGTGGATTTCCGGACCCTGCAAGATGCGGGGCTGAAAGGGCACCATGCAGGCGCGCAGGATCATCTGTGCCCTTTCCCCACCCGCGCGGCCACCCGCAGCCGACATTACAGCAACCGGCTTGCTCGCCCATGGATTGCCTTTCGTCCGGCTGACCCAGTCCAGTGCGTTTTTCAGAACTCCCGAAGGCCCTTTGTTGTACTCGGGCGTCGAGATGATCACCGCATCCGCCTGCCCGATCTGGTCGGCCAGCATCTGAACAGGTGCCGGTATCCCTTCGGCATCCTCCAGATCGCCATCATAAAGCGGCAGGTTCAGGTCTGCTTCGGTATAGCTGACAGGGTCGAACAACCGGGCCGCTTCGCGCAGCAGTTTGCGGTTCGTCGCGCCCTTGCGCAGGGAGCCGGACAGGCCAAGCAGGGTCGGTTGAGACATCAGGGACAACTCCGTTTCAGTGTTTCCCAATAGTTAGACCGAGATTGGCCCTGACCAAACCCCCATTGACGCACAGTCATTGCGCAACAGGGGCCGGGCCCGAACGGGCCTGCGTTTCAGGATCACGCGTTTCCGCTGGGGACCACAACAATCTCAACTCGACGGTTTTGCGCTTTTCCTTGCGGCGTCAGGTTGGACGCGACCGGGTTGTTTTCACCCTGACCGTAGGTTCTGATACGGCTGTAGCTGACACCATTGGCTTGCAGGATATCCGCGACCGCGTTTGCGCGACGCTCGGACAAACCCTGATTATAAGACGCGTCACCATCGCTGTCGGTATGACCGATAATCTGCACGTTCGAGTTGGGATAGTTGACAAGGTTCTGGCCCACTTTCACCAGATCCGCCCGCAGCGCCGGACGCACGGTCGAGCTGTCCGTGTCAAACGTAATGTCATTCGGAACAGTCACGATCAGCCGGTCACCCGCATTGACGATTGTAATCCCGTCATTCGCCAGTTGTTGGCGCAATTCCGCAGCCTGCTTGTCCAACTGGTTGCCGATCAGACCGCCACCTGCGGCACCAATGGCCGCACCGGCCAGCGCCCCAAGACCCGGGTTCGAATTATTGGCGATCGCGCCGACACCCGCACCGATAAGCCCCCCCAGAACCGCACCCTGCTTGGTATTTTTATTGGGGTCGTTCTGCACGGTCAGGGTGCCCGGATCGGTACAGGCCATCACGGCCATGATTGAACACAAGCCTGTCGCCAGGAAAAACTTTGAAATCGTCATGATATCACCTTCTGCTCCGGTACCCGTTCTTCGGGCTTGATCCATTTCACCCAGTATATCACTGCGCTTGCTCACAGGCTCAAGCAACAATGCGGTGAAATAGGCGAATACCCGCCAAAGGCCGCTCATACCGGTTCCGCAAAGGTGCCCGCGTGCTGTTGCTCCTGCCAGAGATCGCGCAAAGATTTACCCTGCCCCAGAAATCCTTCGTCAGTGTATTCACTGGACCAGATGCGATCGGTTCTGAAATGGCGAAAGCCGTTTCGCATCTCGCACCACCCTGCCAGCAACGTGCATTCGACATGATAGATCAGCGCCAGCGGGCGCACCACGCGGATGGTTTGTTCGCCTTCGCCGTCTATATAGGTGATACGGATTTTCCGTTCTGCCCGAATAGCTTCGCGATAATGCGAAACAGAAACACACCCCTTGTCGGGATCATCCGCCGGAGCCCCCCAGGGTGAAACCTGCAACCAATCGGTCGGGCTATGCAGAGCATCGATCTTCTGACAGATCCGACTGGCGGCCCGCTGCAGGTGGCTGTCGCCGGTGCGCGCCAGAAGAGAAAGGCCAACCCACAGGGCTTCAACCTCTTCCGCGTCGAAATTCAGCGGCGGCAAATCGTAACCGCGCCGCATCATGTAACCGACACCGGCCTCACCTTCGATGGGTGTTCGCTGGGCCTGCAATTCGGCAATGTCACGATAGACAGTACGGATGGACACCTCCAGCCGGGTGGCCAGTGCTTCTGCCGTGACCGGCGCACTTGCGGCCCGCAGAATCTGGATGATTTCGAACAAACGGGTCGAACGGCGCATCGCATTCTCCTGACACTCTGCTGACACCCTAGCACACCCCACTGACACCATGCTGTCAGCAGTGAAGGGCGACAATGGGTGGATATCACACAAGGAGCCAAGAAATGCCGCACCTCGACAACCACATAATGATGACATTGAAACTTGGCCAATGGTCACAGGATCACACACTGCGTGCCTTCGAGATTGAACGTGAGCTCGCGCAGGAGCGCCATTGCCGCCAGCCGGTTTCGACGAAACGAACAAGACGTATTTCGCTGGGCAACCTGAAGATGTTGTGGGCCGGAATTGTCTGAGGTCAGAAATCGGGCTGGGCGCGAAACTTCATCGAGTGCCCGCCCTCGGGATGCTTCAGGCGCAGTTCTTCGGAATGCAGCATCAATCTGGGAAATTCCCTTGCCGCACCCGTTGCATAGAACGGATCGCCCAGAATCGGGTGACCCAATGCCTGCATATGAACGCGCAACTGATGAGACCGCCCGGTTTTGGGAAACAAACGTAGGCGAGAGGTTTCACCCTCATGTTTCGCAACGCGCCAATCGGTGACCGCAGGTTTACCCGTATCATGACACACCATTTGTCTGGGTCGGTTGGGCCAGTCCACGATCAACGGCAGGTCAACGGTGCCGGTCTTTGGCTCCATCCGCCCCCAGACACGGGCAATATAGGTTTTCCGGGTCTGCCGCTTCTCGAACTGCATACTCAGATGCCGTTGTGCATGGGGCGTTTGGGCAAATACCATGACACCTGATGTGTCCCGGTCCAGTCGATGCACAAGCAGCGCCTGAGGGAAAGCCGCCTGCACGCGTGTCAGAAGGCAATCAGCCAGATGCTCACCCCGCCCCGGCACGGAAAGCAGACCCGGCGGTTTGTTCACCACAATCAGCTGCGCATCTTCGTGCAGCACGTCCAGCGCGGTTTGCGGGGGGGCATAGGTTTCGCTCATGCGGGCCTGCCTATCTCAGCGCGCACCTTCCCGCAACGTCGTCCTTGCGCGCCCGGCCATGTTCGGTGAACTTCTGCGCAGGAGGACAGGACATGCACCCGACAATTGAACGACTGCAAGAGGTTGTCGCCAAGGGCGATGAGGCGCTGATCCACGATCTGCTGGCCGAAGATGTGCAGTTCCTGCCACCAACCTATTTCAGCACCTGGACCGGGCGCGCACCTGTGGCTGCCGTTCTTGGCCATGTCGGGCAGGTCTTTTCCGACTTCCGGTATCGCCGGATTATGGGCGCTGGCAACGATTGGGCGCTGGAGTTTCAATGCAAGATTGGAGATCTGGACGGCATTGGCGTTGACCTCATTACGCTGAACGAGGACGGTTTGATCAAAATCTTCGAAGTCGCCATGCGCCCTTACAAAACAGTCGGCGCTTTGCGCGAGGCGATGATGGCGCGCGTGATGAATGACGCTCGTTTTCTGGAATTCAAAAACGCCCTGACGTGACCTGATGATGCGCACCCTGATAGCACCCGACCAGGTTCTACGTGTGCCCTTGTTGCCCGTTCTGGCCACGCAAGCCATTTTGGTGCGCCGTAACGCCCGGCTTTTGCCGGAGCCCACTGGCCCGCGAGAGGGCCGATCAGGGCGTGGCCCCCGCCTGCGTCTGCTGATCACCGGCGATAGCTCGGCGGCCGGAGTGGGCGCGGGAACTCAGGCGCAGGCCTTGTCGGGGCAGCTTGTGGACCGGCTGGCCAGACATCACACGGTCGAGTGGCAACTTGCGGCCACCACAGGGTACACGACGCTGGATACGATCGACCACCTGAGGGGCATAAAGGGCGAATTCGATGCGGTGGTCACGGCTTTGGGGGTGAATGACGTCACCCGCGCCGTCTCTTGCCGCACATTTGCGGATCGCCAGGCGCAGCTTATCAACATCCTGTCAAACGAACTGGGCGCGCGGCGTATAATCATCACCGGCGTTCCGCAAATGAACAGGTTTCCGGCCCTGCCACATCCATTGGCCTGGGTGCTTGGCCGTCAGGCTGCACGGCTGGATAATGCGTTGCAACAGGTTGTGTCCGTCCATTCCCATGTGGAGCACCTGAAGCTTGATCTGCCCGACGACCCGGCCCTGGCGGCACCGGACGGCTATCACCCAAGCCCCCGGGCCTATGCGCTGTGGGCAGATGCTGCATCACGCCTGTTGCTTCAGGCCTGAGCCCGCGCCTGCCGGATCAATGGGATCGAGTAAATGACCAAAGCCACCCAGATCAGGGGGAATGCGATCATGCGTCCGGTGTCGATCTTCTCACCAAACAGAGTGATGGCTGTAGTGAAAATCATAGTCGGCGCAATGTATTGCAGGATGCCCATGGTCGACAGGCGCACCAGCTTGGCTCCGTTCGCATAGACCAGCAATGGCACCGCCGTGACGATACCGGCGCAGGACAACAGCAGGGTATCAGACATCGCTACGCCAAAATGACCTGCGCCTTGCACACCCAGCCAGGTGACATAGGCCAGGGCCGGGATCAAAAGGATCAGGACCTCAAGCAGAAAACCCTGGTTGGGACCAATTGGAAGGGATCTCTTAAAGAATGCATAGAAACCCCAACTGACCATCAAACCCAGCGCCGCCCAGGGAAGTCGCCCAGCCTCAAGCACAAGCACAAGAACGCCCAGCGCGGCAAGCCCCACCGCAAACAATTGGGTCCGCGTCAGGGGCTCACGCAGCAAAATCGCGCCTAACGCGATACTGAACAGCGGATTGATGTAATACCCCAACGCCGCGTCCAGCGCGTGCCCCGTCGAGATCGCCCAAACATAGATCGCCCAGTTCACGGAAATCAGCGCCGCCGTCAAAGCCGCCATGGCCAGCATCCGGGGATTGCCAAGTGCCGCCTTCAAATCCCGGGTGCGCCCCAGCGCGACCAGAAGCAAACCTGCAATCGGAACAGACCAGATAACCCGATGCGCCACCACCTCAACCGGTCCAATGTGATCCATCGCCTTCATATAAAGCGGCAGAAATCCCCACAGGACATACGCCGTGACAGCTAAAGCCAGACCTTTGGGCGTGTCCGCATTCTGAGGTGGTAAAGGCGTGTCTGTCACGAAGGTTCTCCGGTTGATACCGGTTTCGTTTACGGCAGAACTGAACGGATTGAAAACTCTGAAAACAGTGAACTGTCACATAACGATTTGTGATAAGTTAGCTGACCGCAGCTGTTGCCGCCAAAATGCGAGGCTCTGCCTCGCGCTCCAGGATATTTAGAGCCAGGTGAAGCAAGGGATCCGCACTTCATCTGGCCCAAAATATCCCGGGGGAGTCGCCCGGCACGGGCGGCGGGGGCAGAGCCCCCAGCCCTGTCTGTCAGACCTTCACCCGTTCGGATTTCGGGTCATACATCGGTTTAAGCGATGCTTCGGCTTTGACCTTCACGCCGCAAACATCGATCTCATAGGTTGAACCCAGAACGTCTGCGGCCTTTTCACCTTCGCACGGTACATAGCCCATTCCGATGGCACCGCCGAGGCTGTGACCGTAGTTGCCGGAACTCAGGTAGCCGACATATTCGCCATCACGCACGATCGGCTCGTTGTGGAACAACAACGGTTCAGGGTCGGTCAGACGGAACTGTACCAGACGGCTTTTGGGGCCGCTTTCTTTTCGTGCAATCACCGCCTCACGCCCGATAAAATCACAACCCTTGTCCACCTTGACGGCAAAGCCAAGACCAGCATCAACCACGTGATCCTCACAGGTGATATCGTGGCCGAAGTGCCGGAAACCCTTTTCGATCCGGCAGCTGTCCATCATGTGCATACCACACAGCTTCAGCCCCATGTCCTGACCAGCCTCATGCAGGGTCTCAAAGACGTGGCCCGCCATGTCTGAGGAAACATAGATTTCCCACCCAAGCTCACCCACATAGGTCACGCGATGTGCACGGGCCAGGCCCATTCCGATCTCGATCTGCTGGGCAGTACCAAAGGGGTTGGTCGCGTTTGTGAAATCGTTGGGCGAGACCTTTTCCAGCAGAGCCCGGGCGTTTGGCCCCATGACAGCGAGAACGCCTTCACCCGCTGTGACATCTGTAATGACCACGTTGAAATCCCCGACATGGCGCATCATCCATGTCTGATCCGCCAAGCGCGTGGCTGCGGGGGTTACGACCAGATAGGCGGTTTCGGTCAGGCGGGTTGCGGTGACATCCGCTTCGATCCCGCCCGTGCGGTTCAAAAACTGCGTATAGACGATCTTGCCGACAGGGACCGAGTAGTCACCCCCGCCAATATAGTTCATGAACTTTTCGGCATCAGGGCCTTCCACACGAATCTTGCCGAAGGAAGACATGTCATACATGCCCACATTCTCGCGCACGGCTCGGTGCTCGGCAGCGGAATTCTCGAACCAGTTCTGGCGCTTCCAGCTGTACTGGTATTCGCGCTCCTGCCCTTCATTCGCGTACCAATTGGCCCGTTCCCAACCAGCGATTTCACCAAAAACGGCGCCCTGTTCTTTCAGGTGATGGTGGAACGGGGTTCGGCGCACACCGCGTGCAGTGGCTTTCTGGCGATAGGGGTAGTGGTCGGCGTAGAGCAATCCCAACGTTTCTTTTGAGCGTTCAAATAGGTACTTCTTATTACCCTGAAACGGCTGCATCCGACCGATATCCACGTCGCCCAGATCAAAGGGCTTTTCACCGGTATCCATCCACTCGGCCAGCGACATGCCCGCGCCACCGGCGGACTGGATACCGATCGAGTTGAACCCGGCCGCGACCCAAAAATTGTCCATCTCGGGCGCCAGACCCAGGTGATAGGCGTCGTCGGGAGTAAAGGATTCGGGGCCGTTGAAGAAGGTGTGAATACCCGCCTCGGACAGCATTGGCATCCGGTTGCACGCCGCTTCGAGGATCGGTTCGAAGTGATCGAAATCCTCGGGCAGTTGGTCGAACTCGAAGTTGTCGGGAATACCGTTCATGGCCCAGGGTTTGGCATTGGGCTCGAATGCGCCCAACATCATTTTGCCCGCGTCTTCCTTGTAGTAGGCGCATTCATCTGGCACCCGCAGAACCGGCATTTGGCTCAACCCTTCAATGGGTTCAGAGACGATATAGAAATGTTCGCAGGCGTGCAGCGGCACATTCACGCCGGCCATCTTGCCTACCTCGCGCCCCCACATTCCCGCGCAATTGACAACCATATCACAGGCGATATGCCCTTGGGATTGCCCGTCATCACTGACCCAGTCGACACCGGTCGCGCGCCGTCCGTGCCGGGAAATCCCGGTCACCTTCACCCGTTCCTTGATCACCCCACCGCGTTGGCGCGCACCCTTGGCCAACGCCAAGGCAATATTAGCAGGATCCGCCTGGCCATCGGTTGGCAACCAAACGCCACCTGCCACGCCGTCGAGGTTGATATGCTCATATCGCTCTTTGACTTCGGTCGGAGAAAGCTCTTCGACCGGCACGCCAAAGGCGCGGGCCATTGCCGCATTTCGGTGAAGCTCCTCCAACCGCTCACTGGTCAGGGCGACCGAAACGGACCCGACCTGACGCAGGCCGGTGGCGACACCGGTCTCTTCCTCAAGGCCCAGATAGAGCTCTGCGGAATAGCGCGCCAGTTTGGTCATGTTGGAAGACGCGCGCAGTTGCCCGATCAGGCCCGCCGCGTGCCAGGTGGTGCCGCTGGTCAGTTGCTTGCGTTCTAGCAGAACAACATCGGTCCAGCCCTTCTTGGTCAGATGATAGGCGACCGAACATCCGATGACGCCGCCACCGATGATGACCACTCGGGCCTTGCTGGGAAGATCAACCATCCTGAAATCTCCGCTGTGTCAGGTTTGGCGTAAACTGCCACGGAAGATCGACAATAAATGCACCAAAAACGTCACAAGATCCGCATTTTTCACCGATGTGTCGCGGCCCGCTTTTCCCGCCGAACGACAAAGGGAGTGACTCCGAAGAAGCTTTTGTAAACAGAGGAAAACCCGTTCGGAAAACCGCAGGCCAACCCGATTTCGCGAACGCTCATAGTGGTGTTCAGAAGCAGGTTATTGGCCTTGGCGAGCCGCATTTCGCGATAGAATCCGTTGGGCGTGGTGCCAAAGAAGGTTTTGAACTTACGCTCAAGCGAACGGTTCGACAGTTGCAGCGAATCGACGATCTGATTGATCGGCAGAGGGTCTTCGATATTGGCCTGCATGAGCTTGATGCACTGATCCAGCTTCACATCTCCGGTCGCCGTCAACTTTACCCCCGAGAAAGGCTGCATCGAGGCGAAATCCCGGATGTTTTCATGCAGCATGATGTCCGCCACGGTCATCTTCGCAGGCCCCGAGATATGGCGACCGATTACTGCCAGCGCGACATCTGTTGTCGCCTCCATTCCGGCACAGGTCACAACGGCGCCCTGTTCGGTTGCAATCGACAGTTTGGCTTCAAACCGGGCCCCGCGTTCCCGCAGGAACGAGGCGTTTTCCCAGTGAGTTGCCAAATCATCTGAACCCTGTTCGTCGATATACCGGCTGGCCGCTTCCGCCAGCAGAAACACCTTGGCATCGCGGAAAGTATAGTCCGACACCACCCGCCCCAAAGACAAGTCCGGGTGATCCGGGTCAGAATTGCCGATCACAAAAAGATAATTCGCCTTGGGTTGCGGCTGCACGCGTTCCGTTTGCACCACCGCGTCGCTGCTGCTGGAGATCGGGCCACCTTTGAGCGACCGATAGGCAAAAGTGAACGGCGGCTTCGGACACACACGATTTGCCAGCCTGAGAACCTCGACCAATGAGGCCAGTTCAAGCAGCACAAATCCGGGTGCGACCAGAATATCGAAATGTTGCTGTATCGCCTGCGGTGAATCAGAAGCAACTTTCCTCATCGCTGTCACCTTAGACGATCTCGTGCCCGGCAGCACGCAACCGCTTGGCCAGCGCTTCGATGTGGTCCGGGCCAATTTCGCAGCACCCGCCGACAATCGTGGCCCCGTGATCGACCCAACGCATGACGTGATCCGCATAGGCATCGGGATCAAGATCATGGCGTTGATCCAATGCATCCACTGTCGGCGCGTCCTTTAGAAACTCATCTGAAATATGTGTAAAGCCGTTGGCGTAAGCACCATAGGGCTTGTTCATAGTGGACAGGATTTCCAGAGCAGCCGGGATCGCTTCGGGGCGCGAACAATTGATCAGCAGCGCGTCAGGCGAAAACTCTTCTACCAAAGGCGCGACATCCCTGAGTGGTTCGCCGGACCTGAGGCGACGGCCATCGTCGTCATTGACCGTGAATGACAGCCAGATTGGTTTGCCACATCCGGTCGTTCCACGCAGCGCGCCCTCGGCCTCCTGCACCGAGGACACTGTCTCGATCAGAAACAGATCGACGCGCGCAGCCATCAAAGCCACAAGTTCAGCGAACTTTTCCGCCGCATCTGCCGGGTCGGGATTCAGGTCGGGTCGGTAAGATGCCAGAAGCGGCCCCAGAGACCCGGCGATCCGCCCCCCGGTTTCAGTACGGGCACGTTCGGCCTGCGTCAGGGCAGTGTCGACAAGGGCGGGCATCTGGTCCTCCATCCCCACCCGCACCAGGCGTGAGCGGTGGACGGCGTAGGTATTGGTGGTCGCAACCGTGGCACCACAACGGAAATAGTCGCCATGCACCGCGCTGACCAGATCAGGGTGGTCGATCATCACACGCGTGGACCATAGCGGCGTCGCCCGATCTCCGCTGCGTTTGACCAGTTCCTGTCCGATTGAACCGTCCAACAGAGTGATCTTTGTCATGTCCTTGCTCCTTAAGGCAGCAGCACGAGTTTACCCGGAAGGGTCTTTGCCTGAAAATCAGCCTGTGCGCGGACGATATCCTTCAACGGGTAGGTTCGGGAAACCAGTGGCTTGATCCGTCCGGTATTCATCAACTCCACTAGGCGGCCAAAGACTTCGGGTGCCTGATGCGTGCAGCCGTGAATGGTGATGTCGCGCAAATAGATGTCCCGCAGATCAGCCTCGACAATCGGGCCGGCAATTGCCCCAGAAACGGCGTAGTGCCCGCCGGGCTTCAGGGCAAGGATCAGCGATGCCCATGCGGGCCCGCCCACCACATCTATAACCGCGTCGAACATATCCTGCGGCGGCAGCTCATCCCGGCCAAATGTGCCCAACGCGCCTTGGGATTTGACGACCTCTGCCTTCGCTGCCGCCGTCACACCCCAAACCGACGCTCCGCGCAGCGCAGCAAGCTGCACCGCCGCCAGACCAACGCCGCCTGACGCGCCGGTGATCAGAACCTTTTGCCCTGCCGTCACGCCCGCGCGCGTCAGCAGGTTTTCGGCAGTACCAAAGGCACATGGAATGGCCGCAATTTCCACGTCTGACAGGGGCGATGCACTTACGTCATAAAGGTCATTTGCTTCAACCAGACAGTATTGGGCAAAAGCGCCATCAATCTCAGACCCGAGCGCAATAAAGCCCTGAGGGCTGCCGGGGCGCGGACGCGGCAGGTTGATCGGGCAAGTCACGCGCTGGCCCTTTTTGAACCCCGAGTTTGGCCCAACCTTTTCAACGATCCCGCACAGATCGCCCCCCTGAATGCGGGGAAAGCTCAGTGCGCCGCCCCACCCTCCGGCTTCAATATCCTGATCGACGGCATCCGTCCCACCGGTGACATCCGATGAATACCAGCCGATCCGCGTGTTGATGTCCGTGTTATTGACACCTGCCGCCGCGACCCGAACAAGCACCTGCCCCGGCCCAGGGGCCGGGACAGGGATATCGTCGCGCCATTCCAGCGCCTCTGGCCCGCCATGGCCGGTCAGATAGACGCCAGACATGGTCGCCGGAAGCGTCACGCGCGCAACCGCTCGTTCTCGGGGTCCCAGAGCGGCTGGTCCAGCTCTACCACGGCGCGGCATTTCTGGCCGTAGATTTCGACCTCAAGCTCAGTTCCCGGATTGGCAAGCTCGGCCCGGATCATGCCCAGCGCGATGGATTTACCAACACGGTAGCCCCATGCGCCGGATGTGGTTTCGCCCACGATCTCATCGCCATGCCAGATGCAGGACATATACGGCGCGTCGCAATCGCCCGCATCAACAGTCAGGGTGACGAAGGACTTTTTCACGCCTTGCTGCTTTTCGTTCAGGATTGCGGCCTTGCCCGGGAAGTCCTGCGGTTTGTCCAGCTTGACGAAACGCTCCAACCCGCCTTCAAGCAGGGAATAGTCGGTCGACAGATCGCCCTTCCAGGCGCGGTACCCCTTTTCGATCCGCAGCGAGTTCAGCGAATACATCCCGAACGGCTTGGCACCGGCATCGATGATCGCGTCGTAGATCGCAGGCATATCCGCATTTTCAGCGTGAACTTCCCAGCCCAGCTCACCAGCGAATGAGACACGCAGCAGAGCGACCCATCCGCCTTTGATTTCGCTTTCCTGAAAGCTGAGCCACGGCAAGGTCAGATCGGCCTCGGTAACTTTGCTGAGAATGTCCCGAGATCGAGGCCCGGTAACGATCAGCGTGCTCATCCGCGTTGTCCAGTCTTCCAGCGTGAACTCGGCATCGGCAGGTATGTGACGCTCAAGCCATTCACGGTCATGCCATTGCGCGGTCGCTGCAGTGACCAGAACGAACAGGTCTTCGGCCTCGCGCGTGACCGACATTTCGGTCAGGATACGCCCGCGTTCATCTGCGAAGTAAACCAGCCCAACCCGACCAATCTTGGGCAATGCCCCTGCAACCAGACCGCGCAGCCATTCATCAGCACCCGGCCCCTGTATTTTGAACCGCGAGAAGCCCGGCAAGTCCAACACGCCACAATGATCGCGCACGGCCTCACATTCTTCCTTGATCCGCTGTTCCCACGGACCGGACCGTCCCCAGGTGTGGGTCGCGTCGAGCGAGGTGTCATCACCGGGCTGTGCAAACCAGTTGGCGCGTTCCCAGCCGTTATAGGCCCCCATGACACCGCCTTGCGCGATCACCTTGTCATGCACGGGCGACAGCTTCTTGTTTCGTGCGGCAGGCCATTCATGGTGCGGGAAGTGCATGGCATATTCGTTGCCATAAACTTCCATGCCTTTCTGGTTGCAATAATCCTGATCGGTGTAATCGGTATAGCGGCGCGGATCGACGGCCCACATATCCCATTCGGTCGCGCCATCAACGACCCACTCGGCCAGAACCTTGCCTGCGCCACCGCCCTGCGCGATGCCGAAGGTGAAAGTATGCGCCTCGAACGCGTTTTTCACACCGGGCATCGGGCCGATCAGCGGCAGCCCGTCAGGCGCATAGGGGATCGGCCCGTTGATGACCCGTCCAACGCCCGAGGTTGCCATCAGCGGCACCCGCTCCATCGCATCGGTGACGATATCTTCGATGCGGTCCAGATCGTCATTCCACAGCTGAAAGCTGAAATCATCCGGCATCGGATCGTCTTCGGTCATCCAGTGGCCCTTGCAGTTCGGCTCGTAAGGACCAAGGTTGAAGCCGTTCTTTTCCTGCCGCAGGTAGTACGAGACATCCACATCACGCAGCAGCGGCAGCTTGGCACCGCTTTGCTTGGTCCATGCTTCGATCTCGGGGATTTCATCGGTCAGCAGGTACTGGTGGCTCATGACCATTGCCGGAACGGTGCGGCCACCGAAGGGCTTGAACCATTCGCCCACGCGCTGCGCATAGTACCCGGCTGCGTTCACAACATAGTCACAGGCTATATCGCCTTTGTCCGTGTGCACGGTCCAGGTGCCGTCATCATGCTGCGTCACGCCAGTCGCCGGGCAGAAACGGATGATCTTCTGCCCCATATCGCGCGCGCCTTTGGCCAGCGCCTGGGTCAGCTGCGCCGGATCGATATCACCATCCGTCGGGTCGTAGAGAACACCTTCAAGGTCATGCGTTTCCAGGAAGGGATAGCGCTCTTTCGCTTCTTCCGGGGTCCACATTTCCATCGGAATCCCCTGATAGCGGCCCATCGCCATGGCGCGCTCGAATTCCTGCACACGTTCTTTCGAATGCGCCAGTCGGATCGAACCGGTCTGGTGGTAGTTCATCGGATAATCGACTTCCCCGCCCAGACGCGCATACAGCTCGGTCGAGTAGCGCTGCATGTTCATGATCGCCCATGAGGTCGAGAAGGTCGGAACGTTCCCTGCAGCATGCCAGGTCGACCCGGCAGTCAGTTCGTTCTTTTCCAGCAGAACACAATCGGTCCAGCCTTTCTTGGCAAGGTGATACAGCGAGGAAGCCCCCACCACACCGCCTCCGATAATGACCACGCGGGCTTTTGTTGGAAAATCACTCATGCGTTTTGATCCTTGTTACTGCGCCTCTTGAGGCAGATCGTCCGTGATGTCGTAGTAGTCGCCCTTGTCAGCCACGAAGATGTGCTTTGAGAGCTTTAAACCTGTGGGTGCGTCCAGCGCGCCCATGGAAATCGAAATCGTGTCCTCTTGGTTGTGTTGCCAGAAGAGGAACGAGCCACAGCTGCTGCAAAATCCGCGCCGGGCGATGTCAGACGCGCGATACCAGCTAAGCGTGTCGCTGGCCGAGAAACTCAGGTTGTCCTGACGGGTCGAAGCCGAAGCCCAGACATGGCCCGACTGTTTGCGGCATTGTCCGCAATGGCAGACCGAAGGCGGCGACAGGTCTCCGTCGATCGTGAACGCGACCGAGCCGCAAAGGCAGGATCCCTTGTGCATCTGACTACCCCCTTATTGCGGGTGTGGTGCTGGTTCCCAACAACACACCGTAGATGACAAAACAGGCCGCCATGATCCGGCGCACCCAGATATTGAACACCGCGCCCAGCGCTGCCTTGCCCATCAGGGCACCCAGCGCCGTAAAGCCGGTGTAGCTGAGTGTGGTGATGACCAGCGCGGTCGGCATGATAACCCCCATCTGCTGCCAGATCGGAACCTCGGGCTGAACGAACTGCGAAAACGCGGCCAGGTATCCGGCGACGCTTTTGGGATTGATCGTGGCCACTGCAAGCGCGTGCAGATAGACATGTCGCGCAGGACGCTCGGAGGCTGGTGCAGGTTTTGTCGCATTCATCCAGCCGCGAATGCCCAACCAGATCAAAAACCCCGCACCAATCAGCTTGGCGACAAAGAACCCGATCGGCGATGCGGCGATCAGCGCCGTCACACCCAGCGCAGACAGGATCAGAAAGGCGCTGGCCTGCGTGAGAATAGCCAACACGCCGAGCATTGCCTTTGGAAACGGCAAACTCATCCCGTTCGAGATGCAATTAACCGCGTTCGGGCCCGGGGTGGTCACGAATACCACCCAGAACAACGCGAATATGGCCCAGGCTTCGAACGACATCAGTAAACCGGCGGGGCGATGACCCAGATGGCCACAGCGGGCTCATCATAAGGGTTGGCCCATTGATAGGGTTCATGTCGGAATCGAAAGCTGTCACCCGGCCCAACCGTGAACGCGCGTCCCCCGATTGTCAGGTCCAGCTTGCCCGAGATCATGTATCCGACTTCCTGTGTCGGGCGATTGGCCGGTGTCTGCATCTGCGAGTTGGGTTTGAAGGTGGAATGCACCATTTCAAAATCATCGGTCAGATCCGGCGAGAGCAGCTCTTCGATCAACCCTTCCTCGCCCGACCCCATGGGGCGGCGCGAGCCGGCACGCACGACATATCCCTGCTCGTCCGCCGGTGCCGCCGAATGCGCAAACAACATCGACATGGGGACGCCAAGGCATTCGGCGATCTGCCTCAGGTCCGAGATCGACGGCTCGGACATGTCACGCTCAACCTGGCTGAGCCAGCCCACAGACCTGTCCAACCGGATCGCGATATCACTCAGCGTCAATCCTCGCGCCTTGCGCAGCGCGCGGATATCAGCACCGAGTGTCGCACTTTGCGGGGCCTGACTGTTCAAGGATAGCTCCAACGCTCGTGAAAATTTCACCTCTTTTTTCACGATGACTCGATTCCATGAAATTTCCAAGCATTTTTTCACGTGGATCCATATTCCGGATTGGCTATGCCCTGACGGCTCGGTCACTCAGCTAATATGGTAAACATAAATATCGGCGGTGTCCGAGGCGCGCTCCGGCCAAAGCGTAAAGCCTGTTTTTTCCAGAACGCGGGCTGAACCTGGATTGTCACGCCCGACCCCGGCAATGAGACGCACGGCAGGCCCAGGCGTCAATGCGTCCTGCAAGCCTTGCAGCAACTCGGGGGCGTAACCATTCCCCCAAGCGGTTTGAGCAATCAAATAGCCGATGTGAAGGCTTGGAATTGCCTCGGTGTCAGAACTCATGGCCAACACCATGAGGCCGATCAGGTGGTTACCGCGGCTTTGGCGCGCAAGCAGAATATCGCTTTCAGCACGTCTTTCATCAATCCAGTTCGAAATCTCCCGGCCCTGCAACTGCATCGGGGGCGGCAGGTGTTTCAGGACCTCAGGGGTCAGAAGCGTGACAAGATCATCTTCAAGCCGAACCCGCAATCGCGGATCGGCGAGTTCAACCTTCCAGTTGCGAACCGAGAGGCGCGGAGTTCGGAAATGGCCTGGGACCATGGTTAATCCAATACGGTTCGGGCTTTCCTGTTTTATCAAACCCCGAGCGAAATCGAAAAGAGGAAACCGGTAGACGCACCTTGTACAGACCGAAAATCAATCAGGCTTGCGCGAAGGTCTTTGACAGGATCGCGGACAGGTTATCCGCGTCTTCGGTTGAGAACGCGTCGGGTTGATTGCTGTCGATGTCGAAAACTGCAATCAGCTCGCCCGATGCGTTCCGGACCGGCAGAACCAGTTCGGATCGGGTGGACGAGGCGCAGGCGATGTGACCCGGAAACGCGTCCACGTCGGGCACCAGTTGCACTTCGCCGGTGCGCGCTGCCGCCCCGCAGACGCCGCGTTCGAACGGGATGACGAGGCAGCCATGGCCACCTTGATACGGGCCAATTTTAAGCAAGCCCGGTTCTGTCACCCGGTAAAACCCGGTCCAGTCGAAACGATCGTCGGAATGGTGGACCTCGCAAGCAACGGTAGCCATCAGGGCAACCTGATCGTTTTCGCCTTCGGTCAATGCTGCAATTGTACTGGCCAGCGCGCTGTAATCGACGGTCATAGGTTCCAAACCCCTTGGAAAACTCGGGGGCGCCGCCCCCGAACCCCCGGAGTATTTCGAAAAAGATGAAGGGTCAAATGCGTTCGATCGCGATAGCTGTTCCTTCACCGCCGCCGATACAGATTGCAGCAACCCCCCGCTTGAGATTTCGTTTCTCGAGCGCGTTCAACAAAGTGACCAGAATACGGGCGCCAGATGCGCCAATAGGATGGCCCAAGGCGCAGGCCCCGCCATTTACGTTTACCCTGTCGCGCGGCAATCCCATTTCGTGCATGAAAGCCATCGGCACAACTGCGAAGGCTTCGTTGACCTCCCACAGGTCGACATCATCCTTGTTCCAACCGATGCGGGACAGAAGCTTTTGCGCCGCCGGAACCGGTGCAGTCGTGAAAAGTCCGGGCGCTTGAGCATGGCTGGCATGTCCCAAAATCCGGGCCCGAACTGTCAGTCCTTGCGCTTCTGCCGCCTCAGCCGATGCCAGAACAAGCGCCGCCGCGCCGTCGGATATTGACGAGGAATTGGCGGCGGTCACTGTCCCGTCCTTGCGGAAAGCCGGTTTCAGTGTCGGAATTTTCTCGGGACGGGCGGATTTGGGTTGCTCATCAGCGACCTGTACGACCTCACCCTTACGCGTGCGCACTGTGACGGGGACGATCTCGCCCTCGAAAGCACTGCTTTCTTGCGCGGAAAGTGCGTTGGACAAGGATTTCAAGGCATATTCATCCTGCGCTTCGCGGGTGAACTGATACGCCTCGGCGCAATCTTCGGCAAAGGTTCCCATCAGGCGGCCCTTGTCATAGGCGTCTTCCAGCCCGTCAAGGAACATGTGGTCGATCACCTGACCATGACCGATGCGCGCGCCACCCCGCATTTTCGGCAGCAGGTAGGGCGCGTTGGTCATACTCTCCATACCTCCGGCGACCATTGTATCCGCATGACCCAATGCGATCTGGTCGAAGGCCATCATCGCCGCCTTCATCCCGGAACCACACATCTTGTTCAGCGTGGTGGCGGGAACCTCCTCACCCAAGCCCGCCGCGAAACCCGCCTGGCGCGCCGGAGCCTGCCCCTGACCTGCGGGCAGGACACATCCCATCAACACCTCGTCAACCGTCTGCGCCCCTGCCTGCTTTAACGCGGCACGAATCGCTGCGCCGCCAAGCTCGGATGCTGCGACACCGTCGAACATGCCCTGAAAACCACCCATTGGTGTTCTGGCAGCACCTGCAATAACAACATCTCTCATCCGGATAATCCTCCTGTCGTCCGGCCCTTGAATACCGAATGGTAAGAATTCGCGTCTAGCGTATTTCTACGACTCATTTTCAGATTGGAGGCAGCCGGACCATGGGGCTGACCAGCACATCAGACGGAACGACACAGATTATCACGGTTCACTCTGACCGGATCGACGCTGCGATGGCCATTCAGTTCAAAGAAGACATGCGCGCAGAGACCGAGGTCTGCGCCGATCGGGTTGTCCTGGACCTTTCAGGCGTCGAGTTCATCGATTCAAGCGGACTGGGCGCAATCGTAGCGTCCATGAAACAACTGGGGCTGAACCGAAGGCTTGATCTGGCAGGCCCGCAGCCCGTGGTGGAAAAGGTCTTTCGCCTGACGCGCATGGATACCGTGTTCAGGTTGTTTGCAACACTGGATGACGCCCTGTCGGAACCAGACAGGTGACAACAGCAGGAGTGCGACAACGTGGAGCCCATTTGTAACGCGACCTGCCTGGAATTGAGCTTTCCCGCAACGGAAACAGAAGCCAGTGCGGGGATTGCGAAACTCAGCGCCGGACTGGCGAAACGAGGGTTGCCGCCGCACAAGGCGGACGATGTCAAGATCGCACTGGCAGAAGCAATCAACAACGTTGTGGAACATGCCTATATGGACGTGGCCCCGGCCGGGGTTCAGGTGACATGCCGATTGGACAGAAACCGGCTGGACATTCTGATTTCGGACACGGGCCATCCATTGCCCGGCTACGAACCACCAGACGGAACGCCGGCACCACTGGGAACCCGCATTCAGGATTTGCCCGAAGGCGGGTTCGGCTGGTTCCTGATTCATCAACTGACCAGCGATATCTGTTATGAGCGTCGCGACGGGTGCAATCGGCTATCCCTGCGATTTAACTTTGACAAGAACGGGTAATCAGCCGCAATTGGCCACAATAACGCCATTTTCGAAACATTGTCGCGCCGCAAATCGCCGCCATACAGTGACTCGTAGCTCAGATAGCTTCCCTCGGCGCCAATTATCACAGCCCCCACCCAGTGAACGGCGCCGAGGATCTCCCCCCAAACTTGAATTGACTGGACAACCGGCAATCAGAGAATAGCTTTCCCCTGTTTGAAGGAGAAAGAACCCACCATGCGTGATCTGCACAAACCTGGCCGGTCGGAAGTTTTTGCAACGCGGGGGATGTGCGCAACGTCGCACCCGCTAGCCGCCAAAGTGGCAATCGATATTCTTGAGCGCGGCGGCAACGCCATGGACGCCGCGATAGCAGGTGCGGTTCTGCTTGGCATCTGCGAACCGCAGATGACCGGGTTGGGGGGCGATTGTTTCGTTTTGTTCAGCCGTGCGGGCGAAAACCGGATACGCGCATTGAACGGATCGGGTCGCGCGCCGGCCGCCGCGCGGGCGCAGCCCTTGCGAGACATGGGTCTGTCATCTGTACTGTTGAACGGCCCGGACGCGGTGACTGTTCCCGGTGCCGTGGACGCCTTCTGTCACCTTGCAGAAACCGAAGGACGTTTGGGGCTGGGCGCGATTCTGGAACCCGCAATCCACTATGCCGACGCTGGCGTTCCGGTGGCCCCTCGGGTTGCATTTGACTGGAAAACAGGGGCGGCCACATTACAGGGCGCTGCGCGTGATCATTATCTGATCAATGGGCAAATACCCGCAATCGGGCAGATCTTTCGCGCCCCCGGTCAGGCTGAGGTCTTGCGCAGGATCGCCAGTCAGGGACGCGACGCTTTTTATTCAGGAGACATTGCCGAGGATATGATCCGGGCTCTGTCCGCACTCGGAGGTGTCCACACCGCCGAGGACTTCCACCGCACCAAGTGCACTGAAACGCAGCCCATGCGCGGGGCCTACAAGGGTGTTGATCTGGTCGAACACCCGCCGAACGGCCAAGGTGCAACCGCGATCCTGCTGCTGAACATTCTAAAACAGTTCGATCTGGCCAGTATGGATCCATTTGGAGCAGAACGGGTTCATATCGAGGCTGAAGCCACCAAGCTGGCTTATGACGCGCGCAACCGGTTTATTGCTGATCCCGATCATGTCGCGCGGGCCGAGCGGTTTCTTGATATGGATGTAGCAGTCAGGCTGGCGGCATTGATTGACCCAAAACGCGCAATGCCCGCAGCAGCACCTTTGACGGAAGCCATACACAAAGACACGGTCTATATCACAGTGGTCGACCGCGACCTTATGGCTGTGTCGCTGATCTACTCGATCTTTCATGGCTTTGGGTCAGGGATCGCGTCCGAGAGATACGGCATCTTGCTTCAGAACAGGGGCGCGGGGTTCACGCTTCAGCCGGGTCACCCCAATGAACTGGCTGGTGGCAAGCGCCCGATGCACACGATCATACCGGGGATGTTGACCGAGAATGACCGTGTCACGATGCCATTCGGCGTCATGGGCGGTGCTTATCAACCGACCGGGCACGCGCGTTTCGTTTCGAACCTTAGGGACTTTGGGCTGGAGCTACAGGAAAGCATCAACGCGCCGCGTGCCTTTTTTGATGGAAGTGTCCTGAAACTGGAGCGGGGCTATTCTGAAGAAGTGGCGAAACAATTGTCTGAAATCGGCCACAATATTGAAATTCCGGAAACTCCGCTTGGTGGAGCGCAAGCGATCCGAATCCGAAAAGACGGTGTTTTGGAAGGTGCCAGCGACCCGCGCAAGGATGGGTGTGCCCTTGGATACTGATCAGCGGCAGTACAATGCCGACCGGTTCGCCAGACCTAGTTCAGGTGGAAATGCAGAGGGTAGGCACCGTCTTCGAATGGGCCGAACATGTTGGAGATATCCGGGTGTTCAACCGGCTCGCCGGAATAGTCTGCAACCAGATTTTGTTCTGAAACATAAGCAACATAGAAGGATTGGTCGTTCTCTGCCAACAGGTGGTAGAACGGCTGTTCTTTCCTTGGACGGCTGTCTTCCGGAATGGCCTGATACCATTCTTCTGTGTTCGAAAACTCTGGGTCCACGTCAAAAATCACCCCTCGAAAAGGGTGTTTCTTGTGACGGACCACCTGGCCCAATCCGTATTTCGCGCGTGTCTTTAACATTGTTTCAGCCCCCACCGCATTTACTAACGGTTTTTGGCCCGAAATGCCAATCATTGATGTGAAATTCAGGGAAACAGTCTGTGAACCTAATACTGACAGTGTTCGAAATCGTGGCCCCGGTTTTTCTCTTGGCAGCCATTGGCTTTACCTGGGTCAAACTGGGGTTCGAATACCGGCTGCAATTTGTGACACGCTTTGCAACGACGCTGGCAATGCCCAGTCTGATCTTTGTTGCGCTCATGCAAACCGACATCCCGGGCGGAGATTTGTCGCGTTTCACATCCGCGACCCTGGTCGCAAATCTTCTGCTGGCAGGGGTGTTCTGGTTGCTGGTTCGCGTCTTGAAACTGGATCAGCGCACGTACCTGTCACCTCTGATTTTCGGCAATACCGGCAATCTTGGCTTGCCGCTATGTATCTTTGCGTTCGGACAGATTGGCTTGGGTTACGCAGTCATCTTTCTGTCTGTAACTGCGCTGTTTTCTTTCACTTATGGAATATACCTAGTCGCCGGAAAAGGCGCATGGGGACAAGTCTTGCGCCAGCCGATGGCGTGGGCGACCATTCTGGGTGCAGTGTTTTTGTGGCAAGGGTGGCAAACTCCGACATTTCTAACCAACACGTTAGAGCTTTTGGGGCAAATGGCTGTTCCGCTGATGTTGGTCACGGTCGGTGTGGCAATCGCCCGCCTGACCTCGCGCAGTCTGGGGCAAGCACTCTGGTTGTCAGTCCTGAAACTTATCGTCTGCTTTGCGTTGGGCTGGGGGATTGGAGTGTTGTTTGATCTGGACACTGTCGCCTTTGGCGTTCTGGTCCTGCAAATTTGTACGCCGGTCGCTGTGACCTCATATTTGCTGGCAGAACGATTTGAGGCCGATTCCGATGCCGTTGCCGGCATGGTCATGGTGTCCACTGTGCTTTCCGTGGCGGCGTTACCCGTAATTCTTGCCATTGTTTTGTAGCGATTGTGATTTCCTCAGAGCTCAATCTACGCTAGAATAAACAAAAAAGGCATGAGGCACATGAGCAGAATTCTTATCGTACTCTTCGGGGTGCTGCTTTTGGCATCCTGTGGCGGCGGGTCAAAACAACCGCCCAGCAAACTGAACGACGCGTGCAGTATTGCGCACGAGCGACCGGATTTTATCAAGGCTTTCAAAAGCACCGAGCAGAAATGGGGTGTTCCGGTTCACGTTCAGATGGCCACGATTTATCAGGAAAGCCGATATCGCCACGATGCACGTACCCCGCACCGTTACGTGCTGGGCGTGATCCCGATGGGGCGGCAAAGCAGCGCCTATGGGTTCAGCCAGGCACTGGACGGCACCTGGGATCAATATCAGCGCGAAACCGGCAAGCGCCGGGCCAAGCGGGATCGCATCCGCGATGCCTCGGACTTCATCGGCTGGTATATGAACAAAAGCTATGAGCGCAACGGCATCCACCCCGGCGACACACGCAATCAATACCTGGCCTATCACGAAGGTCACACGGGGTACGCTCGCGGCACCCACAACAGCAAGTCGTGGTTGTTGAGCGTGGCCAATGACGTGGACGCGCGCGCGCAACTGTATCAGGCACAGTTGGCGAACTGCCGGTATTGACCAGCAAAAAGCGGGTCAGCGATTGACTGACCCGCGTCTTTCCTTGTTCGAGAAAAGACCCTGATCAAGACCATTGCTTTCGGTCAACGCGCCCAGAAGAACTGTGGTCTGACTGCCCGCGTTGTCATGGATCACCCATTTGCGCAGCTCAACCGGATTATCGGTGAACATCAGTTCAATCCGGCCTGCTTCAGGGTTCTTGGGGTCTTGCGCGGTGACCACTGTGGCCGTGCCGTCAAAGCTGTGGCCGACAACCATATTGGCCTGATCAAGATTCACGTTGCGTGCCAGCACAATGGATAGAGGCGTGCGCTTCAGCGGGTATTGCTCGGGTGGCTGGTTCGATTTCGGATCGAAGATCTGAACACTGCCTGATCGCGCCAGCACCACAGCGCTGTTGGGCGGGTCATATTCGAACCGCATCTTGCCCGGGCGCTGCATCCACAGCTGTCCGGTGCTCAACGAGCCATCATCGTTCACCTGCGTGAACGTTGTCTGAACCGTTTTCAATCCGTTCAGGTAATTGGAAATCTGCGAAAGCGGCAGTTTTTCCGCCGCCCATGCGGCGGGTGCGGCCAGTGTCAAAGCAAGGGCAAAAGCAATCTGTTTCATGCCGTACAGATAGGCTGTCTGCCCTTGTTATTAAATATCCTATTGCTCGGGGACGAGGATTTCGCGTTTCCCGACATGATTTGCTGACGAAACAACACCTTCCTCTTCCATCTGCTCAACAAGCCGCGCCGCCTTGTTGTACCCGATGGCGAGTTTCCGCTGAATGTAAGAGGTCGAGCATTTGCGATCCTTGATCACAATTGCCACCGCCTGATCGTACAGCGCGTCCTCTCCGTTCGTGTTGCCGCCAGTATTCAGCCCCAGAACGGCGTCAATGTTGTCGACCTTGTCCTCGGCCGGGCCATCCAGAACGCTGCCCACGTAATCGGGCGGACCGTATTGTTTGAGGTGGTTGACGATCTCCTCTACCTCTTCATCCGACACAAACGGTCCGTGGCAACGGGTGATTTTGGCGCCACCGGCCATGTAAAGCATGTCGCCCTGCCCCAGCAGTTGTTCGGCGCCCATCTCGCCCAGAATGGTGCGGCTGTCGACTTTCGACGTCACTTGGAACGAAATCCGCGTAGGGAAGTTGGCCTTGATTGTGCCGGTAATCACGTCAACCGAGGGGCGCTGTGTGGCCATGATCAGGTGAATGCCCGAGGCCCGTGCCATTTGCGCCAGACGCTGGATACAGGCTTCGATTTCCTTGCCCGCGACCATCATCAGATCGGCCATCTCATCGACGATGACGACGATATAGGGCATCGCTTCGGGCGCGAATTGTTCCGTCTCGAACGTTGGTTCACCGGTTTCATCGTCAAACCCGGTCTGCACCGTGCGGCTGAACAACTCGCCCTTGGCCAGCGCGTCCTTCACCCGGCCGTTGTAGCCCGCAATGTTGCGCACGCCCATCTTGGACATCTTGCGATAGCGGTCTTCCATTTCGCCCACGACCCATTTCAGGGCGACGACCGCCTTCTTTGGATCGGTCACAACGGGTGACAGCAGATGCGGGATGCCATCGTAAACCGAAAGTTCCAGCATCTTGGGGTCGATCATGATCAGACGGCATTCATCCGGCGTAAGCTTGTAAAGCAGCGACAGGATCATCGTGTTGATCGCCACCGATTTACCCGAACCCGTGGTCCCGGCGATAAGCAGGTGAGGCATCTTGGCCAAGTTCGCCACAACGGATTCACCGCCGATATCTTTGCCCAGCGCCAGCGGCAGCGCCTGATTGCCATCGCCAAAATCGCGGCTGGCCAGGATTTCCCGCAGCACGACCATCTCGCGGTTTTCGTTGGGCAATTCGATACCGATCACCGAACGCCCCGGCAGGGTCGAAACCCGCGCCGACAGCGCCGACATCGAACGCGCAATATCGTCTGCCAAACCGATCACACGGCTCGCCTTGAGGCCCGGAGCGGGCTCCAGCTCGTACATGGTCACGACCGGGCCGGGGCGCACGCTGACGATCTCACCCTTGACGCCGTAATCGTCCAGAACGTTTTCCAGCATCCGTGCATTTTCTTCCAAGGCCTCATCGCTCAGGTGATGGCGTTGGATACTGGCGGGGTTGGACAACAAGCCCAGAGGCGGCAGTTCGAAGTCAGAGTGCCGTTCCTCGAAGGACAATGCCGGTTGCGCTTCGGCCTGCGCACGACGAGACGGCAACGGTGTCCGACGCACGGGCTGCGCCACCACAGGCTTGCGCGGTTCAGCTACCGGGATTTTCATCGCGGGGCGCTGCTGCGGCGCGGCGTCGGTGACATCCTCGAAAACCGACTCATCATCGATATCCAACTCGGATGCGTAATCGTATTGTTCTGTCCCGGCCTCATAACCGAACACAGCGGGTTCTTGCGCCTCTGGCGTGTCACCAGCGGACACCTGCGGCTCGGGGCGCAGACCATACGCCGTCATCGGCGGTTCGGGTGGCAGTTCGGACGAGGTATGCTGGTTCAGGATCAGCGGATCGGGACCGCGTCCACGACCCTTGGTCAACGGTAGGTTGGGATCCGGCTCGGGTGTCATTTCGCCTACGGCTACCTTGCGATTTCGCACGGCAGCCGAGATTTTGGAGCGGATGCGATCTTCGCCGGGCATGTCGTCAAAGCCCGCGATCGGTTCAGGATCCACCAACTCAGGCTCGGGCATTGGATCGGGGCGCCGGATAAGTGACGGCATTCGCGCCAACAGGCCTGATTTGACCGGAGGTTCAGGGCGCCCCAATTCAGGTTCTTCAAAAACAGGATCGGCATACACCAGTTCGTCGTCAAACATCGCCTCAGCCGCTTCAGCGCGGGCAAGCTTGCGTTCTTCCCACTGCGCCCGGCGATCCCGCGCCGCTTGCGCGGCCGAGGCCGCACCACGCCCCATCAGCGTCATCAGCATGTCATAAGACATAACAAGACCCAGTAGGAAGGCGCGGAAGCCGCGTTTCACGTCGGCCTTGGTGAAGCCCAGCACAAAAACACCCAGCGTGGTCATGCCGACGGCCATGGCCAGCGACATCATTTTGACCAGAAAATGCGAAGAGATCGGCACCAGCGTCAGCAACGCGCCCATGACCGTGTCGCCGAACAAACCGCCCAAACCGTAGCTATGCGTTGCACGCCACTCGGCACCGGGAACAAGGGTTGCGGCATAGACCGAGGCTACAGCGATCCAGATCGGGGCAAAGATCAGGCGGGCAATGGCCCGGTCTTCACCGAAATGGCCCGCGAAACGCAGACCCCATCCGACCAGAACAAGCGCGATGCCCCAGCTTCCCCAGCCCACGATCATGAACAAGGGGGCTGCAATAGACGCGCCGACCCGTCCCATCCAGTTTTGCACCGGCGCGTCGGTCGAAACCATCCAATTAGGATCATCGGGCGTATAGGACCAGATCATCGCAGCCGCGGCCAAGCCCAACAGGATCAGCGCGATACCGATCAGTTCCTTACTGCGTCGCTCCAGGGCTGCCTGTGTTGTGCTGTCCAGCAATGGGTCGCGGTTTCGCGCGTTATATGATGCCATTTTGCCCTCGTACCTCACGTATAGATGCAGTCGCGGAGTGTGATCAAACCACGCTGCAACTCTGTTTTTGGGGCTACCAATGCAACCCGGATAAAGCTTTCGCCCGGGTTATTTCCCGGATCACCTTGTGAAAGATATGCGCCCGGAAGAACCCGAACCCCGGTATCCTTCCAAACCTTCAATGCTGCGTCCTCGCCGTTCTCGACCGGCAACCACAGAAAGAACCCGGCCACTGGCGACATGTAACCTTGCACGCCCGCAAACACCTTATCGGCAATGGCGTATTTCTCCTGATAGAGCGCGCGGTTTTGCTCGACATGTGTCTCATCCGCCCAGACGCGCGCGGCGGCGGCTTGCAAGGGCAAAGGCAGTGGGGATCCGGCATAGGTGCGCAGCTTTTTCACCTGGCTGATGGACTTTGGTCCACCTGCAATCAGGCCCGAGCGCAAACCGGCCAGATTCGAGCGTTTGGACAGGGAATTAAACAGCGTGATCCGTTCGGGATCAGCCCCCAGTTCCTGCGCGACGGTCAGAGCCCCCGTCGGGGCTTGGTTACGGTAAATCTCGGAATAGCATTCGTCGGCGAAGATGCGGAAATCATATGCCTCGGCCAGACGGATCAGGTCAGCCCAATAGTCGCGCGACGCAACCGCGCCCTGCGGGTTGGCCGGGGAACAGATATAAGCCACCGCTGTTCGGTTCAGCACATCTTCGGACAGGCTGGAATAATCCGGCAGATGACCTGTCGCAGCGGTTGCAGGGACAAAATAAGGTTGCGCACCCACCGAAATCGACGCGACCATGTAGACCTGATAAAATGGGTTCGGGCACAGGATGATCGGTTGTTTGCCATTCTTCTGTTCCGGGCACAGCGCCATGGCCGCATTATACAGCCCCTCACGTGTGCCGTTCAGCGCCATGACGTTGGTGTCAGGGTCCATTTCGACCCCATAGCGCCGCTTGATCCAGCCCGTGATTGCACCGCGCAGGTCTTCCGAGCCTTCGTTCGGCGGATAGCCCTGAAACCCGGCCGCGTTTTCCATGATGACATCCGTCACCCAGGCCGGAAAGTCATGCGTGGGTGCGCCAATCGTCATATGAACGACGTCACCGCCCGGTTGATGGTGATCCAACAGGGCGCGCAAACGCGGGAATGCATATTCCGGTAGGTTCGAAAACCGCTCGGGGAAATCCATATTACTGCCTCAATATCGGGGTCATTTGCGCCCCGTTTTTTTGGCAGATTACAGCCCGCATACCTCTTCGTCCAGACAAAGAGGTTCCGAATCAGTGGATTGTGGCATTCAGGCCAATGCCGATTCTGCCGCTGACCCCAACCGCAACAGGGCCTCTTCCGAGTTCGGATACCCCATCATCATCAGCCCGCAACAGGGCGTTCCGGTGGGCAGGGTCAGCGCCGCAAGCCCCATCAGGTTGCCGATCCGCGTATTGCGAAGGGCCAGCAGGTTTTCTGTCACGTAATAGTCGTGATCGGTCATCAACCGGTCCAGATTGGGCGGCAAAATCGGTGCTGTGGGTGCCAGAACCGCATCGAACCCGGCAGTTGCCGCATCCCAGGCACTGCGGCACGCCTTGAGCTTGGCCCAGGCCGCGACATAATCGGGGCCGGAATATCCCATACCAATGCGGAACCGTTCCAGGATTTCGGGATACATTGCCTCTGGGTTGGCCTCGATCACATCGCGCCACAACCCGTAGGCCTCGGTCGTGTAGACGATGCTGGACAGGGTCATCGCCTCGTTCAACTCGGGCACGTCCAATGGAACAATCTCAGCGCCTGCATCCGTAAGTTTCGCAATGGCCTCGTCATAGGCTGTTCGCGGGGCATCGCGCAGGTCGTCCTTGGCAATGTTCTGCAAATCGGCAAAACGACGGCCTTTCACCGAAGCGCCCCTCAGGTCCGCAGGTGCCCCGCCTTCCAACAGGGCCAGCATATGTGCTGCATCTTCAACAGATCGCGCCAGTGGCCCGACAGTGTCAAACCGCAGGCAGAGCGGTACCACGCCTTCAAGGCTCAGCCGCCCGGCCGTGGTTTTCAACCCTACCAGATCATTCCATGCCGCTGGAATTCGCACCGAACCGCCGGTATCGGAACCGATCCCGCAAGCCGCCAGCCCCCAGGCAACCGACGCGCCCGCACCAGAGGAAGACCCGCCCGGCACCGCCGTTTCATCATGGATACAAGGGGGCGTTTCGGTGATCGGGTTCAATCCAAGGCCGGAAAAGGCCAGTTCGCTCATATGCGTCTTACCCAGACAGACCGTCCCCATCTGCGTTGCGTTGCGCACCACAAGTGCATCCGCATCCGGCGCGCGGTCTTTCAGAAGCGCCGACCCGGCCTCGGTCGCGGTGCCGGCAGTGTCGAACAGGTCTTTCCAGCTGATCGGAACCCCATCCAGCAACGATCGCCGCAATCCCATTTTCGCACGTTGCTGCGCGGCTTCGGCCTCGGCGCGGGCGCGGTCATGGGTGACGCGGGCATAGATGCGGTCGCGGTGCGGATGGGCGTCTATTGCGGACAGGTAGGTTTCCGTCAATTCAACCGGATCGATCTGGCCCATCCCAATGCCACGGCCCAAATCACACGCCGTCATGGTCAACCAATCCTGCATCCCGCCCCCTCCTGCTTTTTGGCTTGAAAGAACGGTAGCGACAGGACTGCACATGGACAATCCCGAAAGGGCGCGCATATTGCAGGGCATGACACAGGCATCTGACATTCTGATCGTGGGCGGCGGGTTGAACGGCCCGGCTTTGGCATTGGCTCTGGCACAAACCGGACATTCGGTCACAGTGATTGATGCGCTTGATGTGAAGGTCCGCAAGAATGCGGCGTTCGACGGGCGAGCCTATGCGCTGGCCTTGGCATCACAGCGCTTGCTGGCTGCCATCGGCGTGTGGGGCCGTGTTGCGGAACACGCCCAACCGATGCTGGAAATCAAGGTCACGGACGGCCACGCAGGTACAGGCCCGTCACCGTTTTTCATGCATTTCGACCATGCCGAAATAGAAGAAGGTCCGATGGGGTTTATGGTCGAAGACCGTCACCTGCGCCGCGCCTTTCTGGACGCTATGGCCGAAGAGCCCCGCATCACTCAGCTGAGTGGCAAGACTGTTGTGTCGCAACAAGCCGGCACCACTGGAGTGACCGTGACGCTGGACGATGGTTCGACGATGAACAGCAGACTGCTGATCGGGTGCGACGGTCGCCGCAGCGGCACTGCGGACCGCGCAGGTATCAAGCGCACCGGTTGGGATTATGGCCAGACCGCACTGGTCTGCGCCATTGAACACGAGTTGCCGCATCACGGCATTGCCCATCAGTTCTTTATGCCACCGGGCCCCTTGGCGATTCTGCCGCTGACCGGCAATCGCAGTTCCATTGTATGGAGCGAACGCACCGAGGCCGCGCAGCAGATCAACGCCCTGCCTGAGGATGAGTATCTGCAAGTGCTACGCCCGCGGTTTGGCGATTTCCTCGGTGACATCCACCTGGCTGGTGATCGTTTCACCTATCCTTTGAACCTGACCATCGCCAATTCCTTTATCGCTGATCGTCTGGCACTGGTCGGGGATGCTGCCCACGGGATGCACCCGATTGCCGGTCAGGGCCTGAACGCCGGTTTGCGTGACGTCGGCGCGTTGGCAGAGGTTCTGACCTTGGCAGGACGGCGCGGCGAAGACATCGGATCGCTTATGGTGCTGGAACGCTACCAGGAATGGCGCAGGTTCGACACCGCTGCTCTTGCGATGGCAACGGATGTCTTCAACAAACTGTTCTCAAACGACAACCCGTTGCTGCGCATTGGGCGCGACGTTGGTATGGGAATTGTCGGCGCACTGCCGGGGTTGCGGCGCGGTTTCGTCCGCGAAGCAGCGGGTTTGACCGGGGATTTGCCCAAGCTGTTGCAAGGGCAGCCAATTTAGTCCAGCTGCCGTGCCTCGTCGACCAGCATGACCGGAATGCCGTTGCGGATGGGAAAAGCCAGCCCAGCGGCCTGTGACACAAGCTCCTGCCTTTCGGCGTCATAGCGCAGGGTCGTTTGCGTCTGCGGGCAGACCAGAGCTTCGAGCATACGGCGATCAAAGGCGTGTTCAGGGTCAGTCATTGCAGTTTTTCCTCATTCGATCCGCCTCGCATTGCGAATTCTATCAATGTCATCAGCGTCTCGCGCCGTGTGCGCAGGCAAGGGGCCTCTAAGAGGGCCTGTTTATCTTCCGGGTCAAAGTCCAACAGCATGGACAGTGAGTTTACCAGCAATTCATCCTCGGCATCTTTCAGCGAATCCCAGTCAGTGGACAATTGCCGTGACGAAAAGAAACGTTCCAGCAAAGCCAGGAACTTGGTGCGATTGAACCTGTCGTCGTGTTCGGCCTTGCCAAGATCCCTGTCAAAGCCGTCCCACGAGACTTCGCATCGCCGATATGGCGTGAAAGCGTCCAGCTCTGACACCACCCGGAACCGGGACACACCGGTCAGCGTGATCAGATACCGACCATCTTCCGTTTCGGAAAACTGGGTCACGCGCCCGACACACCCGATGCGGTGCAGTTTGTTCTCATCATGGGCCGAAGGATTTGGCTGGACCATCGCGATCAGCCGTTCCTTGGTCTTGAGGGCATCGTCCAGCATCTGCAAATAGCGGGGCTCGAAGATGTGAAGCGGCAAGCGCGAGCGGGGCAACAACAGCGCCCCGGGCAAGGGGAAAACGGATACGGTGTCCGGCAAGTCGGCGGGATGCATCATGTCCCAATTCTAGCTCTGATCAGAAATTAGGCAAATATCATCGAGCTGAGTTTGCGGCGACCATTCAGAACGATCGGGTCATTGGGCTTGAGCGCGTCAAAGATCGTGAAAAGCTGGGTCTTGGCGGCCCCGTCATCCCACTCACGATCCCGACGGAACAATTCCAGCAATTGCGCCACGGCTTCTTCCACTTCGCCGTTCGCGTGCAAGGCCTGTGCCAGATCAAACCGGGCCTGAAGATTTTCGGGGTCTGCTTCAACGACCGCTGTCAGATCCGCCACCGGACCTGCATCAGCCGCCTGCTTGGCCAGCTGCAATTGCGCATGCGCAGCCTCGACCTCGGCCGAGTTGGATATTTCGGCGGGTGCACCGTTCAGGATGGCCTCGGCATGTTCCAGATCGCCAGTGGCGATATGTGCCCGCACCAGCCCGCCATATGCTGCCGCGTGGTTCGGGTCTTCGCCAAGAATGGCGGCAAAAGTCTGCGCAGCATCTGCCGCTGCGCCGTCGCTCAGCATTTCTTCGGCGGCTATTACGGCGTCATCCAATTGGCCGCCCGGGCTTTCCCCACCTGACGCCTCGATCACGCGATCCACGAAAGCCTTGATCTCGGACCCCGGCAGCGCGCCCTGAAAACCGTCGACGGGTTGCCCTTTAAAAAACGCGTAGACCGTTGGAATCGACTGGATGCGCATCTGCGAGGCGATCATCTGTGCCTCGTCCACGTTGATCTTGACCATCTTCACCGCGCCTTTGGCGGCGGTAACCGCGTCTTCCAGCATCGGGCCCAGCGTCTTGCACGGGCCGCACCAGGGTGCCCAGAAGTCAACGATAACAGGCGTTTCCTGCGAGGCTTCGATCACATCGACCATGAAAGTGGCCTCGGTCCCGTCCTTGATCAAATCGGTGGCTGGGGCGGCTGCGCCGTTCAGGATGTCCATGGCAATCACTCTTTCGTTCGAACTTGCGCTCTATATGCAATCGCTTGTCGCAGAAACCAAGGGCAGAGTTTCAGTTCAAATGTCGAAAGTCGCAAAGACCGGCGCATGATCACTGGGCTTTTCCCACCCACGCGCGCCGCGCAGAATGCGGCTGGAATGGCCCGCGTTTGAAATATCGGGCGTGGCCCAGACATGATCCAGCCGCCGCCCCTTGTCTGCCGCATCCCAGTCGCGGGCCCGGTAGGACCACCAGCTGAAAAGCTGCCCTTCGGGAATATCCTGCCGGGTGATATCTACCCAACCACCTGCGTCCTGGGTCTCGGCCAGATGTTCCACTTCGATCGGAGTGTGCGAGACGACCTTGAGCAATTGTTTGTGCGACCAGACGTCATCCTCACGCGGGGCAATGTTCAGATCGCCGACGAGGATGGATTTTTCCGGCTTTTCCGCGTGGAACCAATCGCGCATGTCCGTCAGATAGTCGAGCTTTTGGCCAAATTTCTCATTCACTTCACGATCCGGCACATCACCGCCCGCGGGGACATAGAAGTTGTGGATCGTGACACCATTCTCCAGCCGCCCGGCTATGTGGCGCGCGTGGCCGAGATCAGCGAAATCCTTGTCGCCCACCTCTTCTATCGGCAGGCGGGACAGGATGGCGACGCCATTATATCCTTTCTGGCCACGGGCAATCATGTGGGTATAGCCCAGCGCCGCGAACCCTTCGGTCGGAATCTTTTCAACCGGAGACTTGCATTCCTGCAAACACAGAACATCCGGCGCCTCTTCTTCCAACAGTTTCAGCACGATTGGTTCGCGCAGTCGGACCGAGTTGATGTTCCAGGTGGCAAGGGTGAAGGGCATGGTCAGGGAATCCTCTGTCGCGGTTGGGCGGAGGTTAACGCGGTGGGGGATGGGGTACCATCAGAAAAGAAAATCTAGGACGGGTGGCTTTCATTTTGGGGGGCATCATCGCAAATCTCGTACCAGTCCGGTTTTTCCGAAACAAATTCGTGAAACTGAACTTTCTGCTCTAACCCGGTATCCAGTGCATTTGCTGCGATTGGAAAACTATCTGCTTCTGAAATGATTTCGCCCAAAGATGTCCCGCATTTCGTGCAGAAACACCTGCCGTATTTGTAGGGCGGATCGGGCTGGTGCAGCGTTACGTTTTCCCTGCCCCGAACCCACACCAAGTCTTCTTTGTTGACAAATACGACTGTGCTGGCCCCGGCTTTTCTGCATCTTGAGCAGTGGCAGGTTCCCATCACGGATGGTTGAGACTTCAGGTTAAACTTCACCGCCCCGCACAAACAGCTTCCTTCAATCATCACGCGCTCCTCCAACCTTTCGCGAGAAATAGAACATTACAGGAACATTCAGGGTTTCGCAACGCCTGTGACGGTACAGGCGGCACATGATTTCGTCCTTCGGAAAAGAAAAAAGCCGGGCCATTCGGCCCGGCAGTCCAACAGGGAGGTGCATGTCATAACCCGGACATGCGCGGGTTGGGAGTAACCTAATTATGAGTACAGGGTATCACTTTGATCCAAGTCAATCCACACCCAGTTAAGACACTAGCCTATATCCACCGGATTCTGTGACCAAAAGGCGCGCATTTGACGGATCGGGCTCAATCTTCTGACGCAGGCGGTAGATGTGGGTTTCCAGCGTATGCGTTGTAACACCAGCATTATATCCCCAAACTTCGTGAAGCAGCACATCCCGCGCCACCACGCCGTCGGTCGAGCGGTACAGGAATTTGAGGATGTTGGTTTCCTTCTCGGTCAGGCGGATTTTTCTGTCCTCTTCCGTGATCAGCATCTTCATCGCCGGTTTGAACGTATAGGGGCCAAGTACAAATACTGCGTCCTCGGATTGTTCATGCTGGCGAAGCTGCGCACGGATACGTGCCAGAAGCACCGGGAACTTGAATGGTTTCGAAACATAGTCATTCGCGCCGGCATCCAGGCCCAGGATCGTATCGGCATCGCTGTCATGACCGGTCAGCATCAGGATCGGGCTTTTGACACCCTGTTTGCGCATGAGGCGGCACAGTTCGCGCCCGTCGGTATCCGGCAGACCCACATCAAGAATGACCAGGTCATAGATCGCTTCGCGCGCGCGCTCCATGGCAGAGTGACCGTCTGACGCCTCAAACACGTCAAAGTCTTCGGTCATGACAAGTTGCTCGCTGAGCGCCTCGCGCAGGTCCTCGTCATCGTCCACCAGCAGGATTTTCTTGAGTTGAGCCATTTCCCGGTCCTCCAAACGCTTTTCCATCACTTGCGCGTGGAATATGCAATCAACAAGATTTGCTGCAACCGTTTCACGCCTTCGTGTCAGAGTTCGCGGAAATGTTTCACATTTCCTTTCGAAAGGGCTAGGAGAAAGATTGAGCGTTATAGGGTAACATTGATGAGTCTCATCCCCGATATCACGGAACTTCTCGCCCGGGCCCGGGCCGATCTGCGCATGGGCGTTCCCGTTGCGCTGACCGATGACAGTGGCTTCAGCGTGCTTGCGGTTTCTGCCGAAACGCTCAGCCCGCAGCGTCTGGCCGACCTGAAAAAACTAGGGAATCCGGTGGTGGCCATAACTGGGCGACGCGCTGAAACCCTGAAAGCGCGGGCGTACGACGGGGATCTGGCGCGGGTTTCGATCCCGGCGGATGCAGATATCGCGTGGGTACAGGCGGTTGCTGATCCTTCCGACGATCTGAACGCGCCCATGAAGGGCCCGTTGATGACCGAGCGGCACGGCAATGCCAATCTGCACCGTATCGCAATAGCATTGGCCAAATCCGCGCGCATCCTTCCCGCTGTGGTCGTGGTACCTGTCGAGGACGGCAGGGCATTTGCCGCTTTGCACGGTTTGACCTGCATTGATCACACGCGCGCCACGCCTCATCTGGCGGATCGCAGTACTTTGCACGAAGTCGTCGCGGCCCGCCTTCCGATGGAGGTGTCCGAAGCCGGTCGGTTACACGTCTTCCGACCTGAAGACGGTGGTGAAGAGCACTATGCCGTCGAGATCGGTCGCCCGGACCGCGACAAGCCTGTGCTGGCCCGATTGCATTCTGCCTGTTTCACCGGCGATCTGATGGGAAGCCTGAAATGTGACTGCGGCCCGCAACTCCGCGGTGCCCTGGCACAGATGGGGGCAGAAGGTGCAGGCGTTCTTCTGTATCTGAATCAGGAAGGGCGCGGTATCGGTCTGGCGAACAAGATGCGCGCTTATTTCCTTCAGGATCAGGGTTTTGACACCGTTGAGGCGAACCACAGGCTGGGTTTTGAGGATGATGAGCGTGATTTTCGGCTTGGGTCGGACATATTGAAATCGCTGGGTTTCAACTCTGTCCGCTTGCTGACCAACAACCCGGCCAAAATCGCCATGATGGAACGGACAGGTATCGCAGTAACCGAGCGTGTCCCTCTGAAGGTTGGCGAAACCTCTCACAACCGGGGATACCTGGCGACCAAGGCCAAGAAGTCAGGGCATCTGCTTTGACCCCAAACGATCTTGTTCTAACTCCACGAGGCATCCGGTTTCTTGGCAGGGTGTTCCCCTGTTCCGTGGGCAAAGGCGGGTTGAGCAACGCAAAACGCGAAGGCGATGGCGCGACCCCAACTGGACATCATCGAATCGTCGGCATGCTATACCGGGCCGACCGAATGGCCGCCCCCAGCAAATGGGCCCGCGCCATTGGCCCGCGGGACTTGTGGTCTGACGACGTGTCTGAAAGCAGATACAACCACATGGTCAGCGCACCCTATGCATTCAGCCATGAAAAGTTGCGCCGCGCCGACCCCTTATACGACCTGATTCTGTTAACCGACTGGAACTGGCCAAACGCCGTTCCGGGCAGGGGATCGGCAATTTTTCTGCACCAATGGCGCAGACCCGGCTATCCAACCGAAGGCTGCGTTGCCTTTCGCCGGGACCATCTGCACTGGATATCACAGCGCATTGCCCCCGGATCATGGCTGATCATTCCTGAGGTTTAACCCGTTCGCCAAAGATGGCCGAGCCAACACGGACGTGGGTTGCGCCCAAAGCGATGGCCTGTTCGAAATCGTGACTCATCCCCATAGACAATCCATCAAGCCCGTTACGTGCAGCGATTTTGGCCAATAGCGCAAAGTGCAAAGTAGGCTCCTCATCGACCGGAGGAATGCACATCAATCCACGCACGGGCAGATCCAACGACCTGCACTCGGCAATGAAACTGTCCGCGTCCACAGGAAGGATACCGGCCTTTTGGTCTTCCTCGCCGGTGTTGACCTGAATGAACAGGTTCGGGCAGTTTCCCATTTCCTGTGCCAAACGCGCCAGTGTCTTGGCCAGTTTGGGTCGATCTACCGAATGGATCGCGTCGCACAGTTCCATTGCGTGACGGGCCTTGTTGGTCTGCAACGGGCCAATGAGGTGCAGATCAATACCCTCGAACTGTTCTTTGAAAGCGGGCCACTTGCTTGCCGCCTCCTGCACGCGATTCTCGCCAAAACATCTGTGCCCTTGCTCTAGAACTGCCTGCACCCTGTCATTCGGCTGCACTTTGGACACAGCAATCAGTTTGACGGAACCTGCCGGTCGGTTCGACTTGGCTTCGGCTTTGGCGATACGTGCGGTGACGTCTTGCAACGACATGGGACCCTCATCCTGTTTTGCGCAGAAAAACACCAAGTCGGCACAAAAGAAAAGGGCGAGTCCGAAGACCCGCCCTTAAACCTTGCGGTTCAGATCAGCTTAGAAGTTGAACTGAGCACCGAAGTCAGCAACGAAGGTCGAGTCTGTGCAGCTGTCACAGTCGTTGACACCGATACCACCGCGCAGCGATGCACCGCCGCCCAGGTCGTAGATCGCGCCAAGAGCAACCTGCTGAGTATCAGCAGATGCGTTACCGTCGCCGTAAGCGAAGATCAGGGTTGTTGCAGCGCCAACGTTGTAGGTTGCCGACAGACCCCATGCGGTGCCGTCAGTTGCTGCAACCTGAGTTGCGTCGTCTGCAACAAACAGAGTACCGCCGAAGTCACCCCATTCACCACCCAGGGTCAGAACGGTCAGGCTCGGATCGCTTACACCAGCAACACCAGCGTCGGTCTGGCCGTAGGCCAAAGCAGCTGTGATGTTGTTGAAGGTGTAGGTTGCGCTGATGTCCCAACGGTCTGCGTCCATAGGCACGCCGTTCAGAGCTACAGTCGCTTGGTCGTACGATGCACCAAACGAGAAGTCACCAACCGAGTACTGGAAGAACACGGCGTTCGAACCCGAACCGGTCGAAGTGTAGCCCAGGAAGTTGTAGTTAACACCCGAGTACTGACCAGCGAACAGCTCAAGACCAACTTCGTTGCCGTAGTAGTTTGCCAGGTTGTCGAAGGCACCTGCAACGTTACCGGCGTCAACACGCAGGCCACCGTAGATGACCGAGAAGCGTGCACCGTTCAGACCAGCGCGGTTTGCTTCGCCGTTGCCGCTGTTTTCGTCAGCTTGCAGACGAACGCGGCCTTCGAAACGAACGCCACCGTCGGTTTCTGCAGAACCGTCGATGTTCAGACGGAAGCGCGAAACCAGGATCGCGTCGTCAGTTTGAACAACAGCCGTACCAACGCCTGGCGCGGTACCGGTTGTCTGGACGTTTACAACGGTACCGCTACGATCTTCAACGTAACCAATACCAAAGCGGCCATAACCGCTGAAGTTAACTTCAGCTGCTGCAACGCCTGCGGTCGCAATCAGCGCCGTCGATGCGAAGAGAACTTTTTTCATCTTGTTTCCCTCGGTTTCAAAAGAGTTATCTACTCGACATATGCCTCGGCACATGTCTCAGCACGGACACCGTTTCGCTCTTTTTGCCCCCTTTGCGCAAGCTTGGCATAAAGACGTCGGCGTCATTGAGGTCAAATTGGTGCAAGGATGCCACAGTCAGTTTTCGCCCCGATGCAGCTGATACACTTACATTTCAGAAGAATGGGCTTGTTGCAGCGGGGGTCCTTGGCTAGGAGTATCCCCTGAATACTGTAGAACAAGTGAAACAGGACCTGTTTGCAATGCGCCTGCCGACGATTTTGGGAATGATCCTGCTGACCGCTGCTCTTTCGGCATGTGGGCAGAATCGAAACGCTTCGACAACATACTCCCCGAACATCGCTGGCGGCAATTCGGACGAACAAGAGCTGAATGACCCCGATCGGGCAACTATCTGGGATATCTTTGACCGCAGCACCGCCGAGCAGACCACAAACGTAAACCGGTATCTGTGGGCGGCTTCACTGGATGTACTGAGCTTCCTGCCCGTGCAGGAGGTTGATCCGTTTACCGGTGTAATCGTAACGGGTTACGGCACACCTCCGGGCGGCGGCCGATCCTACCGGGCTACTGTTCATATCAGCGATCCGGCGCTTGCCGCGCGCTCGTTGTCGGTAGCGCTTCAATCGAGCGGAGGGGCCCCGGTGAGTGCGGCAACATCCCGCGCAGTCGAGGATGCGATTCTGTCGCGCGCCCGACAGCTACGCATAGCGGACAACAAGTTCTAGCAACCCGCCGAAAATCACAATATTACCACGCCGGGTTCCTACCCGGCGTTTTCATTCACGAAGGACCGCAAAATGTCGCGCTACTCGGCCACCGAAATCGAAGCAAAATGGCAAGAGGCCTGGGACAAGGCCGGGATCTTCACCGCCAACCACAAGGCGGACAAGCCGAAATACTATGTGCTTGAGATGTTTCCCTACCCGTCTGGCCGAATCCATATGGGGCATGTGCGCAACTACACGATGGGTGACGTCATCGCGCGGCACAAATTGGCGACGGGTCACAACGTGCTGCACCCGATGGGCTGGGATGCATTCGGGATGCCTGCGGAAAATGCCGCGATGGCTATCGGGGGTCATCCGAAGGACTGGACCTACAGCAACATCGCAGACATGCGCGATCAGATGAAACCACTTGGCCTGTCCATCGACTGGTCACGTGAGTTCGCGACCTGCGACCCCGAGTATTACGGCCAACAACAGGCGCTGTTCCTCGATATGCTTGATGCCGGGCTGGTCTATCGCAAAAACGCTGTGGTGAACTGGGACCCGGTCGATATGACCGTTCTGGCCAACGAGCAGGTTGAAAATGGTCGTGGCTGGCGTTCGGGCGCATTGGTAGAGCGGCGCGAACTGACCCAGTGGTTCTTCAAGATCTCGGACTATTCCGAAGAATTGCTGGACGCGCTGGACACTTTGGACAACTGGCCCGCCAAGGTGCGCCTGATGCAGGAGAACTGGATCGGCAAGTCGCGCGGTCTGCAATTCGGCTTTGAACGCACTGATGGCGGAGAGCCGATCACCGTTTATACAACCCGCCCCGACACGCTGCTGGGCGCATCTTTCGTTGGCATCTCGCCCGATCACCCGATCGCAAAACAGCTTGAGGCCGAAAACCCCGAAGTGGCTGAATTTGTGGCCGAATGTCGCAAAGGTGGCACCACGGAAGAAGCCATCGAAACTGGCGAAAAGCTGGGCTTTGATACAGGCATCAAGGTCAAGCACCCGCTGGACCCGAGCTGGGAACTGCCGGTCTGGATCGCCAATTTCATCCTGATGGATTACGGCACTGGCGCAATCTTTGCCTGCCCTGCACATGACCAGCGCGACCTCGACTTCTGCCGTAAGTACGGCCTGCCCGTGGTCGATACCTTCTTTGCGCTGGATGACGACACGCCGGTCGACAAAATTGCATTCGTCCCGCCGAAAACCGAGAAAGTTCGCTGGGTGAACCATTTTGCAGGTTTGACCGAGGCGACAGGTGACGAGGCGATCAACGCCACCGTCGATTTTGCTGAAAAAGCGGGTTGGGGCGAGGGTGTCACCAAATACCGTCTGCGCGACTGGGGCCTCAGCCGTCAGCGCTATTGGGGGTGTCCGATTCCCGTCGTGCATTGCGAAAGCTGCGGTGTGGTGCCCGAGAAGAAAGAAAACCTGCCGGTCCGCCTGCCCGACGATGTGACATTCGACAAGCCCGGCAACCCGCTGGATCGACACCCGACCTGGCGCGATTGCGCCTGCCCGTCTTGTGGCGCACCGGCCAAGCGCGAGACCGACACGATGGATACCTTCGTCGATTCGTCGTGGTATTTCGCCCGTTTCACCGCTCCGCGTGCGGAAACACCCACCGATCTGGACGAGGCCGAATACTGGATGAATGTCGACCAGTATATCGGCGGCATTGAACACGCGATTCTGCACCTGCTGTATTCACGCTTCTTCGCGCGGGCGATGAACCTCACCGGTCACTTGCCCCAAAAGGCCATCGAGCCGTTCGACGCGCTGTTCACACAAGGCATGGTGACGCATGAGATCTACCAGACGCGCGACGCCAACGGCCGCCCGGTCTATCACCTGCCCGAGGATGTGACCGACGGCAAACTGGCCGATGGTACTGAGGTCGAAATCATCCCTTCGGCCAAGATGTCGAAATCCAAGAAAAACGTGGTCGATCCAGTCAGCATCATTTCGGCCTTTGGCGCCGACACGGCCCGCTGGTTCGTGTTGTCCGATTCGCCACCCGAGAGAGACGTGGAATGGACGGCGGCAGGAGCCGAAGCCGCCTATAAGCATCTGAATCGCGTTTGGAATCTGTGTGACAGGATCGGTACCATGGAGGCCAATGCAGCGGGCGAAGGCGATGAGGACCTGTTGCGCGAGATGCACAAAACCATCCGCGACGTGACATTGGGTGTCGAAAGCTTTGGTTTCAACGCCGCCATAGCCAAGCTTTATGCTTTCACTAATACGCTGGCAAAATCCAAGGCCGGTGCGGCGGCTCAGAAACAAGCGATCAAAACACTGGCCCAGTTGATGTCACCGATGACACCACATCTGGCGGAAGATATCTGGGCGCATCAGGGTGGTGAGGGCCTTGTGGCCGTCGCCCCGTGGCCCGTCGCGGATGAGGCGATGCTGGTTGATGACACCGTCACCCTGCCGATCCAGATCAACGGCAAGCGTCGCGCGGAAATCAGCGTTCCGAAAGATATGGACAAAGCCGAGGTTGAAAATATCGCGCTCAGCACCGAAGCTGTCCAAAAGGCGCTGGATGGCAACGCGCCGAAAAAAGTGATCGTTGTTCCGGGCCGGATTGTGAATGTCGTTGTTTGATCGCAGAACATTGCTTGTGATGCCGCTGGTACTGGCTGCCTGCGGCTTCCAACCGGTTTATGCTCCGGGCGGGTCAGGCTCAGCCTTGTTCGGTCGGGTGGCGGTATCTGCGCCAAATACCGTCGAAAGCTATCTTCTGGTTCAAAACCTTGAACACCAACTGGGCCGCAGCGCGGGATCTGTCAGCGATTACACTCTGGATGTTCAGGTCTCGACCGAAACCCGCGGCGCGGCCATAACCACGACGAACGAGACAACGCGGTACACGATTGATGGACGGGCGCAATACGCGTTGAAATCCAACGAAACCGGGCAAGTCGCGGCGTCCGGCACCGTAACCGATTTTGTGGGCTATTCTGCTTCGGGCTCTACCGTGTCGACGCTGGCTGACGAACGCGATGCGAAAGAACGCCTGATGGTAATCCTGTCCGGGCATATCGTGAACCGCCTGTATTCTACGCCGGGCTTGTCCAAATGAAGTTGAGCCCGCGCGAGGCTGACGGGTATTTCGCCAAGCCGGATGCGGACAAGACCGGGCTGCTGATCTATGGTGCGGATGCAATGCGGGTGGCGCTTAAGCGGCAACAGGTTCTGGCCGCACTGCTTGGTCCCGGTGCGGAAGAGGAAATGCGCCTGACCCGCCTGCCGGGCGGTGATTTGCGCGGCGATCCGGCGTCTCTGCTGGACGCGGTCAAGGCGGTTGGGTTTTTCCCCGGCCCGCGCGCGGTGTTTGTGGAAGACGCCACCGAAACCGCCGCGCCTTCGATTCTGGCCGCGCTTGAAGATTGGACCCCCGGCGACGCTCAGATCATCGTGACGGCTGGTCAGCTGAAACCAAACTCGAAAATCCGCAAAGCATTCGAGGGGCATCCCGCCGCCTATGCGATAGGCATTTATGACGACCCGCCATCGCGCGCAGAGGTCGAACGGGTTCTGGCCGAAGCACATCTGAAAAACATCCCCCGCGATGTCATGTCTGCCATCAGCGAACTGGCCAACAGTCTCAGCCCCGGTGACTTCACCCAAACCGTTGAAAAACTGTCGCTTTACAAGCGCGGTGACAACTCTGAGCTGACAATGGAAGACATCGAAGCCTGCGCTCCGCGTTCGACCGAGGCGGCGCTTGACGACGTGCTGAACGTGGTTGCCGAAGGCCGCGCCGGTGAGATCGGGCCGCTGATCCGGCGGTTGCAGGCACAAGGCACCAACGGGGTAACTCTGTGCATTGGGGCGACCCGGCATTTCCGCACACTTTATGCCTGCGCCTCGGATCCGGGTGGTGCTGCGCAGGGTATCGGTAAGTTGCGCCCGCCGGTTTACGGCAAACGCCGTGACCGTATTCTGCGTCAGGCACAGGGCTGGGGGGCGCCCAAGTTGCAAACAGCGCTGACCGTTCTGACAGACACCGACCTGTCCCTGCGATCCGCCGGACAGACAGCCCCCTCAATGGCTCTGGTTGAGCGTGCTATGATTCGTCTGGCGATGCTTGCGCGGTCGCGCTGAGTTATCTGCGCTGATCCAGCCAATCGGCAGCAGCCCGACCGGCCCAGCGACCCGTGGCAAGACAAGCCGTCAAAAGATACCCCCCGGTTGGCGCTTCCCAGTCCATCATCTCACCCGCGCAGAACACGCCCGGCATAGACCTCAGCATCAGCCCGTCATCCAACGCGGATCGTTTCACGCCGCCTGCCGTCGATATAGCCTCATCCATCGGTCGCAGCCCCGCGTGCAGGATTGGCAGTTTCTTGAGGACCGCCACGTTGCCCGGCAGCGGCAAGTGACTGCGTTTTGCCATCTCGTGAAACACGGCAATCTTCTGCGGTGACAGATTCAACGACTTTCTCAACCATTGCGAAAACGTGGTTTTCGACTTTTTGGAAGACCATCGCGCCTGCAAGGACTGCTGGTCCAGATCAGGCACCAGATCGACATAAAGTGGCTGCCCTTTGCGCAAGGCAGGGGTGAGAGTGTAAAGCCCCCCTCCCTCCAGCCCGGTTGCCGAGATCGCAGCCTCGCCGCGGCTTTCCAGGCCACCGGCCATCCACCGAACCGATTTTAGCGCTGCCCCGAAATGTGGCTGCATATGAGGGCTCCAGTCCACAGACAGGGCTGAGTTCGCAGGTTCAAACGGTGCCAGATCCACGCTCCTGTCGGACAGGATTTGCGCCCAATGACCATCCGACCCAAGGCGGGCCCAGCTGGCCCCGCCCAGCGCAAGCACGGTTACAGCAGCAGTCAGGTTTTGCGGCCCGTCCGGTGTGTCGAATACCAGCGCATCAGCTTCCCAACCTTTCCATCGCCAACGGGTTTTGATCTCAACCCCGGCTGCGCCCAGTCGCGCAAGCCATGCGCGCAGCAAAGGCGACGCCTTCATGGCCTCGGGAAAAACCCGCCCGGTAGAACCTGTGAATAATATCTGTCCCAGTCTACGCGCCCAGTGCTGCACGGCTTGCGCGTCAAAGGCGGTGATCATCGGGCGCAACCAGTCCGCCGCATCGGCATAAGACCGCATCAGTGTCTCAGGCGGTTCGTCCTTTGTCAGGTTCAGCCCCGATTTACCAGCCATCAGAAATTTGCGCGCAACCGAGGGCTTGGCTTCGGCAACCAGCACGGAATGCCCGGCCTCGGCCAGTTGCTCGGCCGCCATCAACCCTGCGGGACCTGCTCCGATCACCACTGCCTGCGCCATTCGCACCCTCTTGCCTTCGCCATCCATCGGCGCAAGTTTCAAACCATTATGACGAACACCGATCCGATCTGCCCGCTCTGCGACCGCCCAATCCCCAGCAGGGGTGGCAGCCTGCATCATCTGATCCCAAAACTCAAAGGAGGCAAGGGCGGACCCACCGTTCTTCTGCACCAGATTTGCCACAAAGAGGTCCATGCCACCCTGACCGAGGCCGAACTGGCGCGCAGTTACAACACGGTCGCAGCCTTGCGCGCGCATCCCAGGCTTGAGAAATTCCTGATCTGGGTGCGTAAACGCCCACCCGGATTTCGGTCGAAAGTTCCGGGCAAGCGACGCAACAGGTGATCAGCCCGGCAGGACCGGATCGCCAAAGGCGTCTTTCAAAGGTGCGGCCAACCCTTCGACTTCTATTCCCTGGTAATCCGGTACGGGCGCAAACTGCGCACCCGCAAGATGCTGGAATTCCAATGTCGTATACGGTCGCTTCCACAACCATTCGCGATTCTCGACGGCCCACAAATCGGGGTTTGGAGGGGTTTCGTCGGTAAAGGCGTAGAAATGCAGATCAAAGCCATGGGGGGCCACCTCCTGCATTGACAGCAAGGACATGCCTTGCGCGCGCCAAAACGCGCCCTCACCCGCAATATCACCGGTCCGAAGGGTTATCTGACCGATCCGGGCCTGCGCAAACGGAGCATCTGGATATGCCACCTGCGCCGGTTTGTTACCTTCGAAATCATGTTGCAGCAATTCGATGACAAACCCTTCGGGATCAGCCAGATGGCACATATACCCGATATCCAGAAACTGGCTCGGCGTGCTTACCGCAGTACCCAATGCGCGCAGATGCGCTGCCGCAAGATCGACATCAGGAACGGTAATTCCGATCTTCCAATATCTTTGGCCCCGGTCATGGGTGTATCCGCCGCCACCCGGCAGCAGCAGAAGGTCCGCATCTTCCGAGTTGTAGCCGACGCGGCAACCTGACACCTGCGGGTCAACCCGCATACCCAGAACGTCGCGATAGAATACGGCCAGTCTTTTCGGGTCAGTGACCCGCAACCGAATGGCCGAAATCCTCATGAACACATCCTTGCGATGTCCGCGGCGATAACGGGGTCAGCGTTCACGCTGTCTGTCACAAGCTCACGCGCGGTTTGCATCAGGTGATCGGGTTCGACGATCCGATCAACCAGACCAAAGTCATACGCCTCTTGCGCGGTGATCTTCTGACCTGCCATCAGGATCAACTTGGTTCTGGCCGGACCCACCAATGCCGCCAACCGTTTCGGATCGGACGGTTGCGGCAGAAACCCCAGCTTCATCACCGGATAGAAAAACTTGGCTGTCGGCACCGCAATGCGAAGGTCACAGGCCAAAGCCATGCCATTGGCCCCACCAGCCAAAGTTCCGTTCAACGCGGCAATGGTCAGGCAGGGCAATGCGGCGATGGCACCGGACAGTCTTTCCCAGACGTCAGAGGTGGCCAGACCGGCGCGCGCCTCGTCCAGATCGGCCCCGGCGCTGAACACTTTGCCCGCGCCCGTCAGGATCAGCGCCCGCGCGCTGGTTGCAGCCTCGGCAATCCCGGCCAGTTCATTCAGCATCGCTCCAGTCAGGGCGTTTGCCTTTTCGGGATTGTTGATCGTAACGACCCACAGGCCATCCTCTTTCGCCAGGTCGATCATATCAGCCCGACCCTTTTTCGGATGTCTTCCAGGCGCAGCGAGATTTCCGTTCCCAAGTATTCATCCGCGTCCTTGGAACACATCCACAACAGGGCACGCGCTGGCCAGTCTGCGGGAATATGCGCGTCCCAATCCAGTTGACTGACCAGATTGATGCCGCTTGCCTTGATGGACCGCTGCATATCCGTGGCAACCGTCCCCGGCGACAGCCCCATTGCGCGAATGCCGTGCTGGGCTTCTTCCAGATGCAGGCATTCCGTCAGCATTTTTGCCCCGGCCTTTGACGCGCAATAATGGCTCCACGCCTCAACCGGGTTGGACGCCGCGCCGGACGAGACGGTCAGAATGCTTCCGCCCCCGGCGGCCCGCATCACCGGCAATGCCGCACGCATCCCGTAGAAAACGCCTTTGAGGTTGATGTCGATGGCTTTGCTCCAGGCCTCAGGATCGGCGTTGGAAAGATGAAAGATCGGATCGATCACACCGGCATTGCCAATCAGAACATCCAGCCCGCCGAACCGATCCACACATGTGGCCACAGCCTGCTCGACCTGCGCGAAATAGCTGACATCGCAGGCCAGCGCGATGGCCTGATCACCCAGTTCAGCGGCCAAGGCGTCTATCTGATTTCGGCTGCGGGCCACCAATGCGACATTGGCTCCGGCTGCGGCAAAAACGCGCCCCGCTTCGGCCCCGATACCACGGCTGGCCCCGGTTATCAGAACTGTTTTCCCCTGCATTCGCCTCTCCTCACGCATTGTTATTGATCCCGGCAACAGCCGTAACGCGGAAACGGGGAAATGGTCCAGCCCTTGCCCCCTTGACGATAGGTGCCACAACCCCGACCATGCGCCGCAAATTGATCAAGAAGGGTTACCTTATGTCCGTTTTCCTCCACCGCAGCTGCGGTGCTGTTCTGGCTTATGCCGTCGCGACCCAGGGCGCGTTCGCCGACCTTACTGCAAATGATGTCTGGTCCGACTGGCAAAGCTATTTCACATCAATGGGCTACACCGTTACAGGAGACGAAAGCATCGCCGGTGACGTCACCACTATTTCGAACATGACACTTTCTTTGACCTTTCCGGAAGAAGACGGGCAGTTCCAGATGGTCATGCCGGAAATGACGCTGACCGAAAATGGTGACGGAACCGTTACCATCGGATTGCCCGAGAGCTTTCCCATGGAGGTCACGGGAACAGCCGACGATGAAGAGTTTGCAGCCAAAGTGATTTATTCGCACAGCCGGCTGAACATGGTCGTTTCGGGTACACCCGAAGACATGACTTATGACTACACCGCTGACAAACTGGGCATTGCACTGGATTCGATCGAAGTCGATGGCGAACCGCTGCCGAACGAGGTTTTCAGCATCGCGATCGAGGCAGGTGATCTGGCCGGTCGGTCGCGGATGCAAATCGGCGAACACCGAAACATCACCCAGACATTCAACAGCGATACACTGACCTATAACCTGAACTTTCAGGATCCGGAAAGTGGTGAAAGCGGGCTGATCAATGGCCAACTGGGCCAACTGGCCTTTGAAGGCGAAAACGTGATCCCACTGGATTTTGACATGTCTGATCCGCAGGCGTTTTACCAAGCGGGTTTCGCCTTTGATGGCACGTTTACCTATGCATCCGGCAGCACCGATCTGAGCGGGACCAGCGAAGGCCAGGCGTTCTCGATGAACAGCACCTCGGAGGGTGGGCACTTTGCCGCCAGCATCGACGCCGAGCGCATCGCCTATGACATCGCGCAGAACAGCACCAAACTGGCGGTGACAACAGCGGATCTGCCGTTCCCGATCGAGTTGTCCATGGCCAGTGCAGGGTTGAACTTCGAATTCCCGATCCAGCAATCGGACGAAATACAGCCCTTCGCCTTTGGCCTCAACATGACCGATTTCACCATGTCTGATGTCCTGTGGGGCATTTTTGACCCGGCAGGCGCGCTGCCCCGCGATCCGGCGACAATCGCACTGGAAACGACCGGCACGGCAAAAGTTCTGATGAACATCTTCGATCCAGAAATCGACGTTGAGTCGGATGAGGCTCCGGGTGAGTTACATTCGCTGAAAATCAGCCAGCTTCTGGTTTCGTTGGTTGGTGCCAAACTGACCGGTGATGGCGATTTCGCCTTCGACAATTCGAACACAGAAGAGTTTGGCGGAATGCCCAGCCCAAGCGGCGTGGCAAACCTGGAACTTGTTGGCGCCAATCAGCTGATCGATACGCTGATCGGCATGGGCCTCATTTCGGACGACGATGCGCTGGGCGCGCGGATGATGATGGGTCTGATGGCTGTCCCCGGCGATGAGCCTGACACCCTGAACTCGACCATCGAATTCACGGAAGACGGTCAGATTTTGGCGAATGGCCAGCGTATCAAGTGATACCCAACTGAAAGGGCCGCGCAGTGCGGCCCTTTCCATTCCTGGGAACCTTGTGCCAAACCCGGTAGCGGCATGGATTTATCCCGATCCACACAGCACAATCCGGTCACAGGTCTTGCGGGGCGGGCGGTGCAAGGCTAGGTCCTTGGCAATCAACCCGGAGACCTCATGACCCGCACACCAGAAGAAATCAGCCAACAATTGCTCGATGTTGCTCGCCGGGCAGGCGCAGAAGCGGCAGATGCCATCGTTCTCGAAGGGTCCTCGGTCTCGGTCGATGTGCGGGGCGGCGCACTGGAACATGCGGAACGCTCGGAAGGCGCTGATCTGGGTTTGCGCGTGTTTCTGGGTAAACGCTCAGCCATTGTGTCCAGCTCTGACAGCCGCCCGGAAACCCTTGCGGCGATGGCCGAACGCGCCGTGGCCATGGCAAAAGAAGCGCCCGAAGATCCCTATTCCGGGCTGGCGGACAAAAGCCAACTGGCCTGTGACTGGGATATTCAGTCACTGGAATTGCTGGACACTGCCCCGGCCCCGTCCGCAGAAAGCCTGATGCAGGATGCGCTGGCCGCCGAGGCCGCAGCACTGACAGTAAAAGGCGTCACGCAGGTGTCGGATGCGGCTGCAAGCTACGGAACGCACCGGGTGCATCTGGCGGCTACAAACGGGTTTTCCGGTGGGTATGAGCGCAGCAGCCGATCCATCTCATGCGTTGCGATCTCTGGTGAAGGCACCGGGATGGAGCGCGACTATGACGGTGACAGCCGGACGTTTCAATCCGACTTGCGCGACGCGGCTGAGATTGGGCGCAAAGCAGGGGAACGCGCTGTGCAACAGGTTGGCGCGCGCAAACCGGCGACCGGCAGTTTCCCGGTGTTGTTTGATGAACGTATCTCGTCTTCGCTGATCGGGCATCTTCTAGCCGCCAGCAATGGGGCCGCGATTGCGCGCGGCGCGTCTTGGCTGAAGGATTGCCTGGGGCAAGACGTGCTGCCTGCGCATCTGTCACTGATCGAAGATCCGTACCGCCCGCGCATCTCAGGCTCGCGCCCATTTGATGCCGAAGGTCTGCCCACGCAGCGCCGGGTGATCGTGGAAAACGGTGTCCTGACGGGCTGGACACTGGATCTGTCGAGTGGCCGCAAGCTGGGAATGGACTCAACAGGCAACGCTGCGCGCGGTGTGTCCGGCCCACCCTCACCCAGCAACTGGAACCTGAGCCTTACGCAGGGAACCCGCAGTCGCAACGATCTGTTGCGCGATATGGGCACCGGTTTGCTGGTCACGTCCATGATCGGATCGACGATCAACCCCAATACGGGCGACTATTCCCGTGGTGCATCAGGTTTTTGGGTCGAAAACGGTGTGATCACGCATCCTGTCAACGAATGCACAATCGCAGGCAATCTGCGTGATATGCTGCGGCGGATCATTCCCGCCAATGACGCCCGCCCATATTTGTCGCGCGTGGTCCCGTCGCTGTTGATTGAAGGAATGACACTTGCCGGCAACTGATCTGCCCCTTCTGATTGAGGCCGCGATTGAGGCCGGCAAGATCGCTACACGCTATTCCGGGACGCAGGCACAGCGTTGGGACAAACCCGGTGGCGCCGGTCCGGTGACCGAGGCCGATCTGGCCGTCAACGCGATGCTGGAAGAAAAGCTGTGCGCTGCGCGACCGGGCTATGGCTGGCTCAGCGAGGAATCCGAGGATTCGCCCGAGCGGTTGAACCGCAGCAACGCCTTTATCGTCGATCCGATTGACGGCACCCGCAGCTTTACCGAAGGCGCGCGCACCTGGGCGCATTCGCTGGCTGTTGCCGTGGATGGCATTGTGACTGCCGCTGTAATCTACCTGCCGATGCGCGACTTGCTTTATGCTGCGGCGCAGGGTCAGGGCGCCACTCTCAACGGGCAAATGATCACGACATCAAAAACGCCTGAGCTATTGCAATCTCAGGTTCTGGCCGCCAAACCAAATCTGGACACACAGCACTGGCGCAATCAGAATGTTCCAGCCTTCCACCGCGCATATCGACCCTCGCTTGCCTATCGCATGGCGCTGGTCGCACAGGGGCGGTTCGATGCTATGCTGACCCTTCGCCCCAGCTGGGAATGGGATATTGCCGCTGGCGATCTGATCATCCGAGAGGCAGGCGGCGTCTGTTCAGACCGTTTGGGTCAACCGCTGATCTTCAACAATGCCCACCCCAGGCTGAATGGCGTAATCGCCGCCAGCACCGCGATCCACGGGCAACTGTGGGCTCAGCTGGACCCGATCGGGCCCGGAATCGGCGCATGAGCAAACCGCGCTCATTAAGCCTTGCCGCTTATCGGGTGCTGTCCTGGAGAATGCGGAACGGCGTTGGTGTAAAAACCGACCTGCCACGCCCCGAAGGCGAGGTCGTGTGGATGCACGTCGCCACGCCAGACCGCCTGCGGGCGGTGAGTGATTTTTGCCGCCGGTTGCTTCAGTCCCGATCCGAGCTGCACTTTCTATTGACCGCCCCGCCGGACGCGGATCTGTCAGCCTGGCCGGAATGCAGTTTTCCCCTGATCAACCTGCCTCAGGAGCAAAGCGGGGCCGCGCGTGACTTTATCGAATACTGGCGCCCAGGTATCGGGATTTGGGTCGGTGGTGATCTGATGCCCAACATCATAACCCGAGCCGATGAACAGGCCGTACCCTTGGTGTTGTTCGACGCCCAATTTACCGTTGCACTGTCCCGGAACGCGCGCTGGCTGCCAGACATAACCAGAGTGACCTTTAGCTGCTTTCGCAAGATACTGACTGCAAATTCTGAAACCGCCCGACACATCCGGAGACTTGGCATCCCGTTTTCAACAGTCGAAGAATCGCCACCTTTGCGCATCAGCCCAAATCCAAGACCTTGGCCAGAAGACGAGCTGATCGAAACCAACCACACGCTGGCAGGGCGACCCGTTTGGCTGGCTGCCTGGGTGCAGGACAAAGAGTTCATTTCGGTTCTGACAGCACATCGTCAGGCATTGCGCCTGTTGCACCGGCTGGTTCTGGTACTTCACGTCGCCGACGTTCACGAGGCTGCCCCCCTAAAACGGCGGCTGGAGACGATGGATTTACGCTGTGTCAACTGGGACGATGGTGACTTGATCGAAGACAGCACGCAGGTCGTTCTGACTGCAGACCCCGAAAATCTGGGGTTGTGGCACCGCGTGTCGGCAGTGACGTTCATGGCCAGTTCAATGGAACGCGGCGCAGGTGGTCAGGACCCGTCCGACGCAATCGCGCTGGGGTCCGCCATAATTTCTGGACCATTCGTGCATCGCCATCACGAGCTTTACGCCCACCTTCAACAGGCAGGGGCAGCCAATGAGGTCAAGTCAGCAACCGAGTTGGGCGATGCAGTCGTACAGCTTCTGGCACCAGACCGCGCCGCTGACATGGCTTTGGCTGGATGGCAGATAATCACCGAAGGTGCGCCGCAGGCAGACACCCTTATCGAAATGGTGCAGGATATTCTGGACCAGCGGAGCGCAGATCATGCGGGCACCTGATTTCTGGAACACTCCTCCGGACCAGCCGGGTCTGAGGGCGCGGCTGCTGGCCCCGCTGGGCCGCCTTTATGCCGCGGCGACGGCCCGCAGGATTGCCTCGAAATCAGGGGAAAATCCCGGTGTGCCCGTGATCTGCATCGGCAATCTCAATGCAGGTGGAACCGGGAAAACGCCCACCGTGATCTGGACCCTCGAACAATTGGGTAATGCCTGGCACAAACCGCATGTCGTGACGCGAGGACATGGCGGGTCACTGGAAGGCCCGGTGCAGGTCGATCCGGGCAGGCACACCGCCGCCGAGGTGGGGGACGAGCCGCTGTTGCTGGCGATGTTTGCCGAGGTCTGGGTCGCCAAGGATCGGGCGGCGGGCGGGCGTGCAGCGGCCGCAGCGGGGGCAACGGTGATCGTTTTGGATGATGGCTTTCAGAACCCTTCGGTCGCCAAGGATTTCTCGATTATCGTTGTGGACGCCCAGCGCGGATTTGGAAACGGTTTATGCCTGCCAGCCGGTCCGTTGCGAGAGCCCGTCGATATCGGCCTGAAACGGGCCGATCTTGTACTGTCCTTGGGGGAAGAGGCGGCACAAAAGGTATTTGCCGACAACTGGAAACGCCGGTTGTCCGTTCCCCACGTCACCGGGGCGGTCGAACCCCTGCAAACCGGTATGGATTGGTCAGAAACACGTGCGTTGGCGTTTGCAGGCATCGGCTATCCCGAAAAGTTCTTCCAAACCCTGCGGCGGCTGGGTGTGGATCTGGTACGCGCCGAGGCGTTGGACGATCACCAACCGTTGACACAGGCCCTAATGACCCGACTGGAAAACGAGGCGCGTTTGTTGGGCGCTCAGATGGTCACCACCGAAAAAGACGCCGTTCGCCTGCCGCCCGCTTTCCGAAGCAAGGTGATCACTTTGCCGGTTCGGCTTCAGATTTCAGACGCCGACAGGGTCAGGGACATGCTTTTGAAAGCCGCCCCTTCACCAAAGTAAACCAGGCTGGCCCCAGCGAGGCCAGCCGGGGTCGGGTCAGCTGCCGAGCTCTGCTTCGATCAGCTTTTTGAAGTCCGCGTAGGACTGATTGTCAACTTTCTTGCCGTTCACGATGAAGGACGGGGTTGCCTGAATTCCATCGCGTTCAGCGTTTTCCTGATACCACGCGGCCAATGTCCGTGCTTTGGTGCCATCCTGCAAACAGGCCTCAAGCTGGTCGCCATCGATACCTGCCAGACGACCGATCTTGCGCAGTTCATCGACAATCTCGGCCGGACCTCCTGCGCGCGTCCATTCTGCCTGACCTTCATAGATCAGATCGGTGATGCCAAAGAATTTCTCGGGACCGGCGCAGCGGGCCACCATCGACGCCCACAGACCGTAGCGATCAAAATAGACCTCACGATAGGTGAACTTGACCTTACCGGTATCAATGAAATCCTTCTTGAGCTGTTTATATGCGCTCTTGTGGAAATTCGCGCAATGCGGGCAGGTGTAGGACGCGTATTCGATGATTTCGACAGGCGCGTCCTCGGCCCCCTGAACCATGTCAATGATGGTGGATGTATCCAGGTCCGCCTCTTGCGCCTCGGCGGCACTGACCAGCGGGAAACTTGTGTTAGAGTTTGACAGCGACACCCAATAGCCGCCAGCGGCCACGGCGACGGCTGCACAGATTACGGTTGCAATACGGCTCATTCTCAGCCCTTTCTCAGCGTTTCTGTTTGGATAAAACGTTGCGCCCAAGACGTTCAAGGGCCGCGCGCAAATCTTCATCATTTACACTGCGTGACACTTTGTCTGCCTCGGCTGCAATTTCAGGTGCAATCTCGGGTTTTGCTTGCTTCGGTTTATGGTCGAAACTGGCCTGCCCCTCGGCAAATCCGGTCGGAGCGGTCTGAGTAATGCGGACACGGCTGATGGCATTGTAACCGTAAACCGCGTTCACTTTACCACGCAGCTGTTCCTTCTGCATTTCCAGCATCGGGGCCTGCGGACCTGTGGTCAGAACGGTCAGGGTCGCGCCAAAACCGCCTTTGCCATAGCCGACACTGACTGGGCGCGCGATAGCGGCGGTATCCTGACCCACGATCTCGGCCCAATGGGTCAACAGACGTGACACAGCAAAGCCCCGGCTTTCCCCGGCGCGCCTGATCTGGTCATTCAGCAAAGACGCGGTGCGCTTGAACCCGCGGGTTGACGAACGTCTGCGTTGCATCTGGTTTCCAACTCCTGCACCGCTATTGTAGTAGGCAGAACACCGGGTGCCAGCGAAACCTGACAGGGAGACGAATAAAACTTGCGTGATTCCTTTGAATTCACTGTCAGCGCTGCGCTTCTGGAGTGGTATGACCACAACGCTCGCGCCATGCCATGGCGCACAGGACCGGCAGAGCGCGCCGCCGGGGTGCGCCCTGACCCTTATCGGATCTGGTTATCCGAAGTGATGTTGCAACAGACGACTGTAGCAGCGGTGCGGGATTACTTTCTGCGCTTCATGACACGTTGGCCTACGGTTCAGGCGTTGGCCGCCGCACCGGATGAGCAGGTCATGGGGGAATGGGCCGGCCTTGGGTATTACGCACGTGCGCGCAACCTCTTGAAGTGCGCCCGCGTTGTGACGCGGGATCACAATGGTCAGTTCCCCGAAACTTATGATGCGCTGCTGAAATTACCCGGAATCGGCCCTTATACAGCTGCGGCAATCTCGGCCATCGCCTTCGATCAGCCTGAAACGGTTCTGGATGGCAATGTCGAACGCGTCATGGCCCGATTTTACGACATTGATGCGCCGCTGCCCGGCTCGAAACCCTTGCTGAAGGAAAAAGCCTCGGCGCTGACACCTTCTAATCGGCCCGGTGATTACGCTCAGGCGGTCATGGACTTGGGGGCCACAATTTGTACACCGAAATCCCCGGCATGTGGCATTTGCCCGCTGCGCGATCCATGCCAAGCGCGGCTTGCGGGAACACAGGCTGATCTTCCCCGAAAAACACCGAAAAAGCCCAAACCCACCCGTCACGGTCACGTTTACATCGCGCGCATGCCAAATGGGGCCTTGCTGCTCGAGCGCCGACCGGACAAGGGTCTGCTGGGCGGAATGCTGGGCTGGCCCGGATCGGAGTGGGCTGACGATCCGGTCGAGCACCCCCCGCTTGCGGCAGATTGGAAGATGGTGTCGGGCGAGGTGCGCCACACTTTTACGCATTTTCATCTGATTTTAAGAATCTGGACCGCAGAAACCACCGGTCAAGATGCTCCCGATCATCTAATCGCAGTGGGAAAGCACAGCTTCAAACCCAGCGACCTGCCCACGGTGATGCGCAAAGCCTATGATCTGTGGAAAGGACAATAAGACCGCTGTGCATTCCCTGGCCTCGCGGCTAGGCTGTCCCCATCTAGTAGGAGCACCAGAGATGAGCGCAACAGTCTCGTTGGCACGCTGGCAATCGGCATCACCCTTCTGGGTGTCCCTGCTGTTGATCCCACTGATCTGGTTCACTGCTTTCGCGGGCGGATGGTGGGTTCTGCTGATCCCGATCTCGACCTGGTGGGTCTTTGCCGTGCTGGACCGGATCACCGGGCTCAACGTGGGAAATGCGGACCCTGAGACGCCAGACGACGCTCTTCAACGGTATATCCTGCTGACCAAGCTTTGGGCACCCCTTCAGTTCCTTACCCTGTTTGGCCTGATCTGGTACGCGAGCCACGGCAGTCAGCTTTCGACGCCTGAGAAAATCGGCCTGTTCTTTGGTATGGGTGTTATCTCGGGTACGGTCGGTATCAACTACAGCCACGAGCTGATGCATCAGAAAAGCCGTTGGGAACGCTGGCTTGGCGATATCCTTCTTGCCATGGTGCTGTATTCTCATTTCCGGTCCGAGCATCTGCTGGTCCATCACCGTCATGTGGGAACGCCACGCGATCCGGTGACGGCGCGATACAACGAAGGGTTTCACCGCTTTTACCCTAGGGTGTTGCGGCAAAGTCTGGTCTCGGCCTTCAACGCCGAACGCGGAAAACTGGCCCGCAAGGACCGCCCCTGGACCGACCGCTCCAACCCGTTCTGGCGGTACTGGGCGTTGCAAGGGGGGATGCTGGCACTGGCGGCGCTGATCGGAGGATGGTCCGGTCTGGCCCTGTTTCTGTTGCAGGCCGGGGTCGCGATCTGGCAGCTGGAACTGGTCAACTACGTGGAACATTACGGCCTGACCCGGAAACATCTGGGGGACGGGCGGTATGAGCACGTCCTACCCAGACATTCCTGGAATGCCTCGCAGAAAGCTTCAAACTGGTTGTTGATCAATCTGCAACGCCATTCGGATCACCACTACAAACCAAACCGCCGGTTCCCGCTGCTTCAACACCACACGCCCGAAACGGCACCGCAACTGCCCTATGGCTATCCCGTCATGACTGTGGCTGCGATGATCCCACCGCTGTGGCGGCGGGTCATGAACCCACGGGTCCGGGAATGGCGGCGCCAGTACTACCCCGAGATCACCGATTGGCACGCCTATAACAAGGCCCTGAACCCGGTACCTGATGCGTAACCAATGCGCCGCCCGGCGCATCAGGCTCGGCGCTTTGGGTACTGTTCTGGCGAGGTGTAAGGTCTTCAGCCTTTCATCACCCAGATATCCATCGGTGTTTCCACGCCGCGCACAGATTGATCGGTAAGCTCTGTAAAGCCAGTCATGGCGACAGACGCAGACTGGTTTTCCTCTGCGATCCGCACGCGCACGGCATCACTGACCACGATACGCGCCTGCAAATCACGCGTCAGCGCCTCGAGCTTGGCCGCGACATTGACGGCATTCCCGATGACAGCAAATTCAAGCCGGTTCGCACCAATGTCGCCCAATACGACCGAGCCATAATGCACCCCAATCCCGACGCGGATTTCCGGCTCTCCCGTCCGGCGGCGGTCCAGGTTCCATCGATCAATCACGCCGACCATCGCGCGTGCGCATCCCAGCGCATTGCTCGCGTCCAGCGGTGTAGGCACCGGGGTGCCAAAGGTCGCCATCAGACCATCCCCCAGATACTTGTCCAGGGTTCCGTGGTGGCGAAAAACCTCGGTTTCCATGCGGGCGTGAAAGCCTCGCAGCACTTCGATCACATCATAGGGGTCACGCCCGGCCGCGTATTTTGTAAACCCGACGATGTCGATGAACAGAACGGCCACATTCTCTTTTCGGACCCGTTTCAGCGGCTCGTCATTCTGGCTCAGCTCCTCTACCACGTTGGGCGAGAAATAGCGTGACAGGTTGGCCCGTTCCCGTTCCAGCCCTGCGTTGCTCATTAATAGCCGGTTCAGCCGCTGCATCGAAATGCCCAAAGTCACGGCCACCATCATGAACACGATCACCTGCTGGATGCGCAGAGGCGCCATGAAACTGTTCGGATCCAGAAGCTCGGCAACATCTGGGTAGCCTTGCAGGGCGGCTGCAACTTTTTCGCTGATCCCCGGAATAGGCGTTGCGACCCACGACGCAACGATCCAACCGATCGTCCACATCATCGCCGTCCAGGTTCCGATGGCGATCACGGTCCGCCAGGAATAAGCCAACGTGCCTGCGGCCAGAATGACGAAGAAGTACTGAAAGTTGTCGAACCGGTATTGCATGGCCAATGGCCTGACATCATCGCTGAAGGGATTGGGCACGATCATCCCGAGCGTCATGATCAGCAGGTCGACGAAAATCAAAAACAACTCGCCCCGCGATTGCCCGACACGACCTGCACGGCGGATCAACCACCCGTTGCCGCAGATCAGCAGCAGAATGAAGTGATACCAAAGCACCTCCCATTGCGGGTTCAGAAAAATGAGCAGCACCGCAGTCAGCGCCATCGCCACCCATCGCGCACGCACAGCCAGTTCCAGACCCTCGCGCTTGTGCCGTTCCAACGCAGCCTCGGTATATTTGTTGTCCAGATCAAACGCATCGGGCTGGGTGAAAAACAGGCTTCGGCGGGGCTGTGCGGTCGTCTCGGTCATGGCCGTGGTCTTTCTTGCAGAGGCTTGGCAGCCTTATGCAATCACTGTTGAAGGCAAAACAAAAGACCCCGCCGGTTGATCGGCGGGGCAAGGCATAGTGCCATGTGTCAGGCCACAGGCACCGGCGGTGTTCGTGAATTCAATTGTGCATTTCTGCGCGGATCTGTTGCCGCAGGATGTCAATCGGTACGGTCTTGCCGTCCCGTTTGAAGCACCAGTATGTCCAGCCGTTGCAGGACGGTGCGTTTTCCAGATGCGCGCCGACCTGATGGATTGACCCTTTGACATTGTCGCCCACCAGCGTTCCGTCCGCACGCACCTTCGCCTTGTGACGTTGGTTCATGGAATAGAGCTCTTCACCCGGGCGCAACATTCCGCGCTCGACCAGCTGACCGAATGGCACGCGTGGCTCGGCACGTTTGCTGGCGCTGACTTCCAGAGCTTCGCGATCAAACTTGCGGACCTTGGCGATGCGTTTTTCAGCCACCTTGCGATAGCTTTCCTCTCGCTCGATACCAATGAACTCGCGCCCCAACATCTTGGCGACGGCCCCGGTGGTTCCGGTACCAAAGAACGGGTCCAGCACCACATCGCCGGGGTTGGTCGAGCCGACCAGCACGCGGTGCAACAGCGATTCCGGTTTTTGCGTCGGATGCGCCTTGTCGCCGTTTTCGTCCTTCAGGCGCTCATGCCCGGTGCAAATCGGCAGTACCCAGTCGCTGCGCATCTGCACACCTTCGTTCAGAGCTTTCAGCGCCTCATAGTTGAAGGTGTATTTCGCGCCTTCGCGCTTGGACGCCCAGATCATCGTTTCATGCGCATTGGTGAACCGTTTGCCGCGGAAATTCGGCATCGGGTTCGACTTGCGCCACACGACATCGTTCAGGATCCAGTATCCGGCGTCCTGCAGCGCTGACCCCACGCGGAAAATGTTGTGATAAGACCCGATCACCCAGATCGCACCATTGGGTTTCAGCAGACGATGCGCCGCCTTCAGCCATTCGCGCGTAAACTGGTCATACGCTCCAAAACTTGCGAACTGATCCCAGTGATCATCCACCGCATCGACCTGCGAATTATCCGGACGATGCAACTGACCTTTCAATTGCAGGTTATACGGCGGGTCCGCAAAAATCAGATCCACAGATGCCTCGGGTAGACTGTTCATCACATCGATGCAGTCCCCGGAGAGAATCGTGTTTAAAGGGAGCGCTTTTGCGCCCTTTTTGGTGGTTGTTGTCATATCACTGCCTCAAGTGTCCACGGCGCTTTTGCGCTCATTTGGTTGAGACAAGGATGAGTCAAAGTCGATTCGCCGTCAAATTCTTTTTTGAATCAGCAACTTACGATTTACTCTTGATACAAGATATTGTGCACCGGTTTGAACGAACGCCTATGGTGTGGGGTCACGCCAAGATTTCGCAGCGCTTCCTTGTGTTGTTTTGACGGATAGCCCGCGTTGGTTTCCCACCCATAACCCGGATGCTGTTGCGCTAAATCCACCATCACCTGATCGCGCCAGTTTTTCGCCAGGATCGAAGCAGCCGCGATCGACACCGATCGTGCATCGCCCTTCACAACGGCCTGTGACGGAATTCTCAGACCCTGCGGTATCAGGTTGCCATCAATCAGCACAAAATCAGGTGCCGAGGTCAACGCCTCCACCGCGCGCATCATCGCCAAGTGCGACGCCCTCAGAATATTGACCTCATCAATTTCGGCGACAGAAGCTTCGGCTACCGCGAACTCAGCAGTGTTTCGAATCTCAGCGTCCAGCGCAGCCCGGCGTTTTGCGGTCAGCTTTTTTGAGTCATTCAGGCCATCAGGAAAGTGCTGCGGGTTCAGAATCACGGCGGCAGCCACAACCGGCCCGGCCAATGGGCCGCGCCCGACCTCATCCACACCTGCGATACGGATGTGGCCCATGTCCAGCAGCGCCTGCTCAAGTTCGAAAGTCGGCATTGTCATGCCCTTGGAAAACCGCGTTTCGCGCAGTACCGCAAGAAAAAAAGAGAGGGCGGCCCACACCACCCTCTCTCTCACGGCACTTCTGTGGCACCGTTCCTGCTCAACCCAAACTACTGATAAACGACGCGGTATCCCTTCTGGCGCAGGCATGCAGGTTCATAGGCCTGCCTGACCTTTTTGCCATTCCAGAAACCGACCTTGCACTCTTGCGGCAGGCTATTGGCATGTTTGTAGTGTTTTTCAAGGCATTTCGGCCCAAGCAGCGGATGATCCTGCGAATACCCATCATAGGTGCGCAGGCAGCGCTGGGGCAGGTCGTAACGCGCCACATGCGGCGGCAACGGGCGCACTGGCTGCGCCACATATGGTGTATGGGAATAGGTCTGTTGACGCGTTGCCCGGTCCTTTTTCTTTTCCTTGTTATAGTAATGAACACCGGCACCGATAATTGCGATGGCCGCCAGCCCCCCAAGAATGTCCTTTGCGTCGGCCGCCTTCGCCTGAGAAGCTGAAACACCGGTAATCGCAACTGCGGTTGCAATGATCAAAGCGATGAATTTCTTATGCATGATGCCTGTCCTTTCGGATGTTCGTGCGACCGTATGACGGACCGCGTGCTGATTGCCCTGAAAGTGGGGACACCTGCCCCAGACAAGCAATAACGGCCCGGTGTTATCGGATATCAGGGGCCGCAAACCCCTTGGGTTATTGAATATCGCGACAACTCATGCGCAGGATGCGGCCTATGAAACAGATCCTCTCTTCTCTGACCTTTGCGGCCCTGTTATCGCTTGGTTCTGCTGCGACAGCGGCAGATTGTTATGCGGACTACAAAGCCAAGAAGGACAACCCGCTGCGTTTGCATTACGGCGTCATGCAGGTCACAAGTTGCGACAAGGGGCAGGCCCGGGCAGAAATCGCCCAGCGCCTGAACGCGTCGGGTTGGACCTTGCTTGAAGTGCAGTCCGTTTTCGGGCCGGAAGGGTTGGATCAGAGGAAAGGCAATGCCGGACAATTCTATCTCCGTTTCTGATGCACGCCGGTCGGGTGTCCGTCTGGTTGTGCTGGGCATCGCGGCCATTGTCGTCATTCTGATCACCGCTGCCGTTTTCCTGTTCTGGACCTTGCCGGACGCAAATGCGTTCAACGCACGTGTCGAGCGGCTGTTTGTCGAGGCCGATCTGACGTCACAGACTGAGATTCGCCTGCTTGAAATTCTGGCCCAGTCTGGCACCGCCTTTGCTGACACCCTGTCCAGTTACCGGATGGTGATCTATGTGCTGCTGGTTTTTGCCAGTGCGATGATGATCTCGGCACTGGTCTTTCTGGTGATGCTGGTCTTGTTGAACCGGCGCATGGCACAGATCGAACGTACCGGCATTCAGGTAACGTCGCTGCTGATCAGTCGCGAAGAAAACACTGTCTACCTTAACAACATGGATTTCAAACTGACGCCCGCCGCGATGGAAACCTTGTCGATTCTGGCGGAATCCCGGTTGGATGACGAGGTATTGTCCGGCGCCCAGATCGAGGCCATGATTTCCGGTCGCGATGCCGCCGATTGTGACGAAGCCGCGGGCGCAACACGGATCAAGCGGTTGCGCGACGCGCTTGGCAACCAGATGGTCAGCGAACTGCTGGTCAAGAATATTGCCAAGAAGGGGTATATGCTGTCGATCGAGAAGGACGTCATTCAAATGGTCTGACGTTTTGGCGCGTCGCTCGCGCCCGGTAAATTCCCGTTGCAGCCTCTTGGAATGTCAGGTGGAAAGCCCCATTCTAAACAAACCCCAGGCAGAGGAGGTCGCTTATGAACGTCCACGCCGCGCCACAGATGAATGGATATGGAATCTCAGTTGAGCCGCTGGAAGGCAGGATTGCCATTTACCGGAACGACATTCTTCTGGCTGAAAGCACAAACGCAAAGGTGATGTATGAAACGCGTTTGCCGCCAACGATTTACGTTCCCCGCGCAGATGTATGTGTGGATCTGAGCGAAGAAACAGACCTGCAAACATTCTGCCCGTTCAAAGGCACCGCCACTTACCACGACATCCAACTGGCCTCGGGGCCCCTGACCAATTCCGTCTGGGCTTATGAACAAGCCCTGCCGGAAAGCGCGGACATCCGGGGCTGTATCGGGTTTGTGTCCGGCGCCTACACCCGGATTGACCTGGGCAACAATCGCCTGCGCGAGCCTGACGACGGCAATATCAGCGGACCACTGATCGACTGGCTGATGCGCGGTGCTTCCGCCGCGACCACGCCCGAAAGCTTTACCCAGGCATTGGCCGAGAAGATGCTGGAGCACGGCATCGCCATCCAGCGGCTGAGCATTCTGGCATGGTCCTTGCACCCCCTGATCGCGGGCAAACACTATATCTGGGAAAAGGATCAGGACGAGATTCTGACCCGCGCCCCGACCTACGAAATCTATGATCACCCGGCTTTCATCAACAGCCCGTTGCGCCATGTCTCGAACGGGTTGGGCGGCGTACGGCAAAGATTGAACGACGATAACCCGCATTACAGCTTCCCAATCATGGAGGAGTTGCGGGCAAAGGGTGCCACCGACTATGTCGCGATGCCGTTGCCCTTCTCTGACGGTCGGACCAACGTTCTGACCCTGACCTGTGACCATCCCAACGGGTTCACCACCGAGAATCTGGGCCTTGTATTCGAATGCTCTTCGGTAATCGCACGCTTTTACGAAGTGTTCATGCAACGCGAGAATGCACAGGTTTTGCTGGAAACATATGTTGGAAAACGCTCTGGCGCACGCGTGTTGGGGGGTGAGATCCGGCGCGGTGACGGGGATGAAATCGACGCTGCAATCATGTTCTGTGACCTCCGCAACTCGACAAGCCTCGAAGAGAAACTGGGGCGGGGCACATATATCAGTGTTTTGAACGAGTTTTTTGAAACCGTCTCGGGTATCGTTCACGAAAACGAAGGCGAAGTTTTGAAATTCATTGGTGACGCTGTTCTGGCGGTATTTCCGGCAGCTGATGAAAACGCCAGCGCGGCCCGTGCCAACGCCCAGCGCTCGGCAATCAAAATCGTCGAAACGTTGGGAGAGTTGCGTAAAGCAGGTACCGGCATACATTGCGACTGTTCTATTGGCGTGGCTTATGGGCGCGTCACCTATGGCAATGTGGGCTCTCGTGAACGACTTGATTTTACGGTTATTGGACAAGCGGCCAACATAGCAGCGCGGTTGGGCGAATATGGGAAAACCGAAGGCCATCGCATAGTCGTGTCCGAAGATATTGAGCCTGCCTGTTCCAACGCCTTACCATTGGGCGCGGTCAACCTGCACAACGTGACTCGACCCGTTATATGCTACGCATTGCAAACCACAGCCGACGAGATTTTGAACGGTTAACTTTTGGTTTGTGCAGGTCAAACGAGAGATGTCGGGTACTAGATTGCGACCAGGGCTTTTGCCCGCGTCTTCTGATTACACAGCCCCAAGCAAGATCAAAGCGGTCTGCGCTGACGAGATCGTACTTTGAAGACCCGCGATTTGACTTCTGGCCAGATAGGTGTCGGTGAGTTTCTCAACCGCCTTCTGGTCGGAAAACTGTGCCAGATCATCCGATCCAGTCAGACGGAATAACCGGCTTTTGAACTCGACCAATTGCTTGTCGATATCCAGTTGGGCGAATGATGGTGGTAGCCCAAGCGCCGTTTCCATCATTTTGCGCAGCGGTGGCAATCCCATAAGATCGAACCATTTCGTATCTGTACTGCTTCCGCTTTTCGCCAGATCAGACAGCTCGCGCTGGGCATAAAGCGAAATGCGCATCGTCTCATCTGACTGTCCGACCGCGATCTCAAACCGCGCTGAAAGGCTGGCCTGAGCTATCTCTTCCATATTTGTGACCAGCACCGTTTTTCGAACAGCTCCCGGACCAAACCCGAAAGCATCCGAAAACTCCCGGTAACGTTTATCCGCCAAACGATTGGACAAAGCGTCATCCGCCTGTGTTCCATCCTCCAGGATTTTCCGGATAAAGAACCGGTTATCCACATCCCCTTCCAACCCAAAGGCACCCAAAGCGACCTGCAACAATCTGCGGTCAGAAACCAACTGTTCGGCGGTCTTCACTTTCCCAATGTTGTCCAGGAAATACTTTGTCTCCCTCTCATTCACTGCCGAAGACGAGAAACTTTGAAACTGTCCTTGGTAAGTACGTTGCAGAAACCGCCAGCCGACGATCCCGCCAGTCGGAATGACAGGTTGAAAGCTCATTGCTGATAGGCCATCAACCGATCTTCGCGCGGGAGAAGCGAGCGAAGTGACTTGAGGCATTTATAGTATTGCTCGGCCACCAGCGCGTCTGTCGCCTCGGACAATACACGACGGCTATCTGTATCCGTAAAAACTTGGCTCAGCTCTTCTACGCTGCGCAACAGGTGTTGACGCGCCCGAGCCGGATCCATGTCTCCGGACAGAACAAGTTGCGTGGCATAGCAGACACGGCGCACCGGAGTATTTACTTCATCCGGATGTATCGCATCGCGCAACCGCAGGACATTGGCCTGCGGCGTCATGATCGAAAACCGGCCACGGCGGTCGCCGTTTTCAATCACAACACCATTGATCAGCACCCTTTCCTTCGGGGCGAGTTTCAAAACCAGCCCGCTCATCAGGTTGCCCTCATCTGGCGCAATCCGCGCAAAATCGCCGTGTTTATTTCAAGCAATGGTTCGATGGACGCGCCGTCCGCCAAAATGCGGCTGCTGTGCAGTTCCGTAAACTCGGCAAGGTAGAAAATCCTGGCGCGAATATCGTTCGGCAAAGCGTTTGCCGAATCCGCGACACCTGTCGCCAACACCCCCCATAACCGGCGGTTCTCGTGCACGGCCTGAACAAACGCCGAGAAATCCGTTGCCTTGCGCGCCGTGGCCGCCTTGAGACGCCGTGTAATTCTGGAAATTGCCTCATATTCAGTGTCACGGGGCGTTCGCGTCGGCGCGGCGGCTTGCGCATAGGTGTATTGAGCGAGGGTTTGCGGGGTCACTTGAAATCCTTCCAAAAAGCCGTCGTCAGATAGTCACGACCGGGGCGCGAAAACCGCGCCCCGGACCGCGTTGCGTATTAGCGGAACAGCGACAGGATCGACTGCGGCGCCTGGTTGGCGATCGAAAGCGACTGTGTTGCCAGCTGCTGCTGCACCTGAAGGGCCTGCAAACGCGCCGAGGTTTCTTCCATGTCAGCGTCGACCAGCGCACCGATACCGGATTTGAACGAGTCAGAGAGATTCGAAATGAACTCTTTCTGGGTCTCGATACGACCCTGCGCCGAGCCAAAGGCGGCCGAGGCATCAATCGAAGTATCGATAAGCGATTCGACAGCCGCCAACGCAGCGGTTGCCCCCGCACCTGTCGACACATCAATACCTGCCAGCGCGCCCAAACCACCGGCACCCGCATTCACGAACTGAGCCGAGAACGAGATGTCAGATCCTGTGCCGTTTGTAACCGACAACGTACCCGCAGTGCCGGAGTCGTAATCGACAGTCAGACCGGTAATTCCCAGCTCTTCGATCTTCGATTTCAATCCGACAGCAACAAGGTCACCGGTCGTTGTCGCGGCAGCATCTTCCGCAGAAACGGTATAGGACACAACCTGATCGTTAATGGCGACGACAACCTTGTCTCCGGCCGCGAAAGCACCGCTGGATTCATCGGTCACCAACGCCGTCGCGGCCGTTGCACCATTGTCAATGGTTGCCCCCACGCGGTCATTGCCGGTCGATGCGCCGGTAGAGCCGTCGAAAACCTGTTTGGTGACATATCCACCGGTCGACAGGTTCTGCCCCGAGACCGAGATTGACGACGCAGTCACCGCCCCGGTGTTGTCCCGATCCAGCGATGCGAGGATCGATGCAGAGCCGGTCGAGCCGTCAACAAGGTTCAGACCGTTGAACTGGGCCGCGCTGACAACCGATGCGATCTGATCCTTCAGTGCGGTCACATCGTCATTGATCTTACCGCGATCAACGTTGTCTTCCTGCGCCGCGACAATCTTGCTTTTCATCTGGGTCAAGAGGTCGGTGACAGTTTCAGACGCATTTCGCGCAACTGCAACAGTCGATTCGCCCAGCGCGAGGCTGTCTTTGATCGCGTTAAAGCCCTTGACGTCGGACTCCATCACTTTCGAGATCGCCCAAACCGCCGAGTTGTCCTTGGCTGTCGCGACGTCCTTACCGGTCGAAATCGCGTTCTGGGTCATCGCCAGGTTCTTGTTGACCGACTTGAGAGTTTGCAGCGCAACCATCGCGCCATTGTTTGTCAGAATGCTGGACATAGCTTTTATCCTTTTGCCTTCGGGCGATTTTCGCCCATGTTCACCCCACAATATCTGCGGGCATTGGTGTCTTTCTGACTTGTGCGACGCGCCGCGTGGCTGTTCGCGCCACCTGATGTTTCCAGGTGCAGCATCACTTTTGAGCCCGATCCCCTAACGGAGTGCTAAAACGCCCGAACCAGGTGTTTCAGATTTGAATCAAACCCAAGCCTATGCGCGTTTTTCCAGCTTTGCCGTATTTCGAACGGAAAACTCACTTCGTTGCCCATCCGCGCCGTACGTGCTGAATTCCTGCCGAACCCGTCGCAGTTCAGCCATGCGGCTGGCGACGGCCCGAATCCCGTCGGCGGCACTGTTCAGCAATGCCTGATTGCGTTCGACTTTCTGCTGCACTCGAACCAATGCATCGCTGTCAATCACCTGAAGGTCGTTGATCGCGCCGATCAGTTTTTCTTTTTCCGGCACCATATGCGTCAGGCGATCCAGATCGCCCTGGACAAGCGCCGCACGCTCCAGATCCAGAACTTCTTCCAGAGATTTGATCAGTGCCATGTCGACTTCAGATGTCATCGGTTTTCTCCATCAGTGATTTCAGCAGAATTTCTGACAAACCCACCCCTCCAGCCCGGGCCAGTTCGCGTGCCTGATGCTGAACAAGAAACGAAGAGAACTGGTCTTCACCGGCTCCTCCTCCAAAAGACTGGCGCGTTTTGCCCAATCCGGCCGACTTCATCATTTCGCTGAGGAATGCGGCCTCCAACTCTATGGCCGCGTCTTTCAGTCGTGTCTGGGCCAATGGCGTTTGAGCCACCTGGGAAATTGCTGAGACGTGCATGGTTTTCTCCGAAAATGCTTCGAACTTTCTCGATCAAAGGTGAAAGCGGTTAAAATAAACGTAACTTCCTGCGGGCAGAGTTCTGATCAATCACACGGAGCCAGAGCAAAATGCCCAACCCACTAACGCTGGCGGCCGCAGCGCCAACAGCAACTGCGAAACCCAATTCGCCCGCCAAAGAACCGGGTCGTACTGCCGGGTCGGACAGTTTCGAGGATATCCTTGAACAGGGAAACCAAACACATCCTCTCCCCGGCACCACGGCTTTGGCCACTTCTATCGAAACCACCGACGAAACTGCCGAGATTGAGGTTGAGGCCGTTCTGTCAAACACGGCTGAGGCATCTGTCGAGGCGATTTCACCTCGGGCACCAGAGCTGGCAAACAACATTTCATCGCAGACCGAAATGGCCGGGACATCCGAAACGCCTGGGGCAGATACAACGCATCCCGCGCCGTTTGTTCCTGCTGCAGCGGATATCCCCGCAACGGGTACGACAGAACCGGAACAAACCGTTGCGTCAACGGGTTTGCCCCGTCAGACCGACATTCAACCCTTTGTGCCCGGGCAACCAATCGAAGAGCAGGTTCACACCGCTTCGACCCAGGTCACGCCAGCCCAAAAACCCTCAGAGGCTTTGCCTGTGCTGAGCCAGCCAACCCGATCAAAGGACCAGACAGCCGGGTTGACAGCCGAACCCCTCCTTGAAGGCGCAAAGACGGTGCCCGAGACAGCGGAAGTCGCTGCCACGCCCAATCCGACAAGTCCAAACCGCGCGACACCCGTTGCACAGCTTCAACTGATCCTCAACTCAATCGAAGCGGAACAGGCGGCACCGGTTCAAGAGGTTGACTCTGTGCCCATCGCCTTAGACGAACCCGTTCAGCAAGCCCCCCGCGAGGTGGCACAACACTCGGCGATGCCCTCTCCGTTCGCCCGTGCTGAAATTGCCCGTGCCATAGCCGGGCAATTGGCGGCAACGATCCAGACCCGACCGGGAACCGGCATCATGGAAATCTCGCTAAGCCCCGAAGAATTGGGGCGCGTATCCATTGTGCTGAACGGTCGGGATGACGGGCTCCAGATGACAATCGCCACCGAACGCCCGGACACGATGGAACTTTTGCGCCGCCACCTGTCCGTTCTTACGGAGGAGTTTCAGAAACTGGGCTATGGGAACCTGAACATCGATCTGGGGACTCCGTCGGATTCAGGTGCTCGGGATCAGTGGACAGATGAATTCGACGCTCAGGCCGCACCGGAATCCGAACCGGTTCAGAACGTACACCTCGCGCAAGCCACGCCGCTTCCACAAACTCCTGCTCCGGTCAGGGGCATCGATATGAGATATTGAAAATGATCACACCCATCACCGCCATACAGGCTGCCACCTCTCAGCATACTGCCGGTCCGTCCCGGAGTTCTGCGATCACTTCGGATTTCGAAACGTTTCTGCTGATGCTGACCGCGCAGGCCCAAAATCAGGACCCGCTGGAGCCGATGGATTCAACCGAATACGCATCGCAACTTGCGCAGTTTTCGATGGTTGAACAACAGGTTCAAACCAATGACCTGCTTTCCGCCCTGACCAGCACGCTTGGCAGTGTCAATCTGAACGACCTTGCAAGCTGGGTCGGAATGGACGTCCGATCTGCCTCGGGTTTCCATTTCAACGGCCAGCCAGTGACCCTGTTCTCGAACGCGGATTCTGACGCGGACGCAACCAGACTGGTGATCCGTGATCATGAAGGCGCAGTCGTCGACACGGTTTCTGTTCCCACAACAGCGACGGAGTTTGCTTGGGCAGGTGTGAGTTCCTCAGGCGATCCGATGGCCGCTGGCAACTACACCGCGACGCTGGAAAGCTACAAAAATGACCGGCTGATTTCCGAGAAACCGGTCGCTGCCTATAACCGCGTCGTCGAAGCGCAGGTGGGAGAGGATGCTGTTCTGCTGACCCTGCAAGGTGGTCAAGTGATTTCCGCAGATCTGGTCACTGCGGTCCGAACGGGCGCTTGATCTGTTGGGCTGGACGGGCCAAAGGTTGGCAACTTGACTCGCCAGAAGAAGTGAAAAGACCTCTGCCCAACCTGCCTGCCCCCCCTCATGATCTGGTTGAACACCTCAGCTCTCTTGGGCTGGTCAACATGTATGCGCAGTTCGAAATCCTGTATGGCGGTCGGACCAACAGGGTTTGGAAAGTGCTGGGGGACGACGGCGACAAAGTGCTGAAGCTTTACAGCCCGACCCTGCGCAACCCCTTGTTTCGAAATGATGCAAAGCTGGAAACCCTCTGCCTTAAGGCGCTTGGTCCGACCGGTTTTGTGCCAAGGCTGCGCGCCGCAGGACAGCACAAGGACGCGCATTGGGTGTTTTACGACCACGCACCCGGAACACCCTGGCGGAATGGTTCGGACAAGGTTGGTGAACTGCTGCGCAGGCTGCATTCGCTGCCCAACACCATTCCAGCGCCTGCCGGGTGCAACGGCAGCGCGGATCTGATGGCCCATGGGTACAAAATTCTGCAAGGGTGCAGGTCAGAAACTCGAAACGAACTGGCAGTATTGCAACCCTCAATATCTGTCCCCTCCACGACCAAGACTTGCCTGATCCATGGCGACCCGGTCGCTGGGAATATTCTGGTTGCATCCCGCGGCCTGACCTTGATCGACTGGCAATGCCCGGCCTTTGGCGACCCGTGCGAAGACCTTGCGATGTTTCTGTCCCCGGCGATGCAAAGGCTTTACCGGGGCTCACCTTTGTCGGACGCGGAAGAAGTTCAGTTTCTGTCCGCCTATCGCAGACCCGAGATTGTTTCCCGTTATCAACGGCTCAAGCCATGGTATGCTTGGCGCATGGCCGCCTATTGCCTGTGGCGCGCGGAAAACGGTGCACCCGACTATTCCGAAGGCTTGAAACTGGAAATCGAAACCCTGAAACCGAACGAATTCACCTGAGGTCGGAAAGCGCAAAGAGGGCGTATGCCGGTGGCATCAATGCGCGACGCCAGCGGCCCAACGGAAACCGTTCAGGAGTTTGCCTCATCGGGGCTGGCAAACGGGCATCCTTGCCCAAAGCCAGCCGTGCCAATGCGCGTCCGCTGTATGTGCCCATGGCGACGCCGTTGCCATGATACGCAAATCCGGCAAACATGCCTGGCTGCATGGGCACGGCACCAACAAAAGGCATCAGGCTTCGCGAGAGGCACACCATACCTGACCAGATATGAGTCGCCTCAACCGCCGCCCAGGCCGGGAACATGCGTTTGAAGTCCTGTTGAACCTTTGCCCGGATCGCGGCCTCGGACCGGGGCGACGATAACAAACCGCCTCTCATTCCGAACAAAAAGCGCCCATCCGGCATCAGGCGAAAATAGTGCAGAAGATTGCGCGTGTCGTAACATATCTGGTCCGAGTTCCAGCCCTGCGCCGATAGTTCAGCCTGGCTAAGCGGGCGCGTTACCATCACGGTCGATTGCGCGGGCAAGTAGCGTCCGGACATCCAATCGGGGATGTCTTCGCTAGAATACCCGTTGGTACAAATCAGCACGACCTGAGCGTTAACCTGCCCTGCGCTTGTTTGCAGTCTGAAGCCGGACGTTGTTTTTTCAATGTTCAGAACGGGGCTGTTCTGAAAGAAATTCACACCCGAAGCCGCCGCAGCGCTTGCCAGCCCGAACAGGTATTTCCGGGGATTGAGCCCGAAGCCAACAGGCAGAGTATACCCTCCGAAGAAAGCACCACCCATACCAAGCGCTGGCAAATCAGCAGCTTGGTGCAGAATGCCGGTCTCGTCCGCGTGTCGGCGCAGGACATCCATCGCATGTCGCGAATGGGCCAGTTGGGTCTCACCATTGGAATGCGTATCCGCATCTATCCGATGCCGCGCCAGCAGATCGGCAACCAGCTGGACCGCGTCCTGTTCAGCCGTCTCATAGGCCTGAGCCGCTTCGCGGCCATAGCGGCGCACCATGGATTTTTGCCCAAGCTTTGACCCGCCAAGACAGCAGAAACCGCCATTGCGGCCTGATGCGCCCCACCCCGGTGGGCCTGCCTCGAGCACAGCAACCGAGGTCGCGTTTTCAGCCAGATGCAAAGCCGCTGAGACCCCTGTAAAGCCGCCACCGACGATGGCGACATCAACGTTCAGATCGCCCTGAAACTCTGGCCAGTTCGGGTTTGCAATGGTCTCGTCCCACCAGCAACCATCACGAGGACCCGCACCATAGGTGTATTCGGGAAATATCCGTTTCATTCGGTGCGCGCAGCGGCCTGCTCGTCCTGCCGTTGACGCATCATGGCGCGCTTGGTCACAAGTGAGGCCGTTATCACCCCAACCGTCACGACCGCAATCATGATCGTCGACAGCGCGTTTATCTCGGGGCTGACGCCCAGCCGCACGGCCGAAAAGATCTTGATCGGCAGGGTCGTCGCCGACGGGCCCGATGTGAACGACGCGATAACCAGATCATCCAGCGACAATGTGAAAGCCAGCAGCCAGCCCGAGATTACCGCAGGCGCGATGATCGGCAGGGTGACCAGACCAAAGGCCTGCGCGGGTGAACAACCCAGATCCAAAGCGGCTTCTTCCAGCGATTTGTCGAATGTCACAAGCCGTGACGAGACGACAACCGAGACAAAACACATCGAAAATGTTGTGTGAGCCAGAACGATTGTCAGGATACCCCGGTCCAGCCCGATCCCGATAAACAGCAACAACAGCGACAGGCCGGTGATCACCTCGGGCATCACAAGTGGCGCGTAGATCATGCCGGAAAACAGTGTCCGGCCAAAGAACCGCTTGCCCCGAACCAGCACATAAGCGGCCGCAGTCCCCAGAATCGTTGCCAGTGTCGAAGAAAACACCGCAACCCGGACCGTGACCCACGCGGCATCCAGAAATGCCTCGTTCTGAACCAGTTCGCCATACCATTTGGTCGAAAACCCGGCCCAGACCGTGACCAGCTTGCTTTCGTTAAAGCTGAAGATGATCAGGATGATCATCGGAATATAGAGGAACGCAAAACCCAGCGTCAGCGAAACTGTATTGAACCAGCTTAATCTGTTCATCCGTCAGCCTCCGCCTGTTTCTGCTGGTTGCGCTGGAACAGCACAATGGGAACGACCAGAATAAGCAACAGCACGATCGCGACAGCACTTGCCACGGGCCAGTCTCGGTTCGAGAAAAACTCTTCCCACAGAACCTTGCCGATCATCAACGTGCCGGACCCACCCAGTAGTGACGGGATCACAAACTCACCGATCACGGGGATCATCACCAGAAAACAACCTGCGATGATGCCCGGTCTGGACAGTGGAATGGTGACCAGCCAGAAGGCTTGTGCCCTCGAGCAACCCAAATCCTCGGCCGCCTCGATCAGCGAACCATCCATGCGTTCCAATGACGAATAGATCGGCAGGATCATGAACGGAAGATAAGTGTAGACAATACCGATATAGACGGCAGTCGAGGTGTTCAGGATCGTCAAAGGCGTCGAAATGATGCCCGTCCACAGAAGCAGTTGGTTAAGGTACCCTTCATTCGACAGAATGCCCATCCACGCATAGACCCGGATCAGGAATGACGTCCAGAAAGGCAGGATCACCAGCATCATCAGCGTTGGGCGCCATTCCTCGGGCGCGCGGGCCATACCGTAGGCAATGGGGTAGCCAACCAGCAAAGTCAGGAAGGTTGAGATCAAAGCGATCTTGACGCTGGACAGGTACGCTTTCCAGTACAGGTCGTCCTCGGTCAGCCAGACGAAGTTTTCAAGATCAAGTTGGCTGAAGAACTCTTTGATCCCGGCCCAACCAGCTGAAAAATCCAGTGTCGGTGTATAAGGCGGGATCGCAAGCGCGGTGTCCGACAGCGAAATCTTCAGAACGATGAAGAACGGCACCATGAACAGCGCCAACAGCCAGACATAAGGTATGGCGATCAGAACAGCGCGGCGCATCAGTCGGCCAGCAGAACCGCAGCCGTGGCCGTCCAGGACAGCCAGACCGGGTCTTCCCAGGTGAACGAACGGCGCGAGATGCGGCGGGTGTTGGCCGTCTGCGCCTTGATGATTGTGCCGTTTGCAAGTTCAACGTGATAAGTGGACAGATTGCCCAGATACGCGATGTCATGAACCTTGCCTTGCACCGCATTCACTGCATCCGCCGGACGCTCGGCCGAGATCGTCACTTTTTCCGGGCGGATCGCCAGATGACACAACTGAGCGTTTTCAAAGTTTTTCGCTGACGCGGCGGTCAGCGGCGCTTGCCCTTCGGCCCAGTCTACCTGATAGGTATCCTCTCCGACAGATGTCGCGCGCCCTTCAATGATGTTCACGTCCCCGATGAAATCAGCGACATAGACCGAGGCGGGGTTCTCATATATCCGGTCCGGAGTGGCAACCTGCATAAGCTGGCCCTGATCCATCACCGCCACACGGCTGGCGACTGTCATGGCCTCTTCCTGGTCGTGCGTAACGATCACGAATGTAGTGCCGGTTTTTTCCTGAATATCCATCAGTTCGAATTGGGTATCCTGGCGCAACTTCTTGTCTAGCGCGCCCAGCGGTTCATCCAGCAGCAAAAGCTTGGGCGCTTTGGCAAGTGAGCGCGCCAGCGCCACACGCTGCCTCTGCCCACCCGATATCTGATGCGGTTTGCGGCGGGCGAACTGTTCAAGCCGGGTCAGGCGCAGCATCTCTTCGACCCGGTCTTCCAGATCGTGTTTGGGCATTCTGTCCCGGCGCAAGCCAAAGGCGATGTTTTCCCAGACGCTAAGATGAGGAAAAAGGGCATAGGACTGGAACATCATGTTCACGGCCCGCTTGTTGGGCGGGATCGGGTCGATATCCTTCCCCCCAAGCAGGATTTGGCCTTCGGTCGGTGTTTCGAACCCGGCCAGCATCCGCATCATCGTCGTTTTGCCACATCCAGACGGACCAAGCAGGGCAAAGAACTCTCGCTCGAAGATATCCAGAGACAGGTTGTCGATGGCAGTAAATTCACCAAAACGCTTGGTCACGTTTCGGAACTGGATCAAGGGTTTCGCCTGCGGGTCATCCCATGGCGCAAAGACGTCAGAATTCACTACGGCCCTCGTTCGAATAGCTGGAAAGAGAGGCAAGGCGGCGGCGCCGCCCTGCCGGTGCAATTCGGATCAGGTACCCGATTTGACCTTGGTCCACAGACGCGTCACGACCCGCTGTGTTTTCGCCGGATAAGGTGTCGTGATGTACAGGTTCTGCATCGTGGCATCATCCGGATAGATGGCCGGATCGCCGATCACGTCCTCTTCCAGAAATTCCTGAGACGCTTTGTTGCCATTGGCGTAATACACATAGTTCGATGCCGCCGCCATGTTGTTGGCGTCCAGAATGAAGTTGAGGAACGTGTGTGCGCCTTCGGGATTTGGAGCATCGACAGGAATTGCCATCTGGTCGAACCACATCAGCGACCCTTCGGCGAAGGGGTGGTATTCAATCTCTACACCGTTATCTGCTTCTGCAGCACGGTCGCGTGCCTGAAGGATGTCACCCGACCAGCCCACAGCAACGCAGATATCGCCGTTTGCCAGTGCATTGATGTATTCCGAGCTGTGGAATTTCTGGATATGCGGGCGGACCGCCGTCAGAACCGCTTCGGTCTTGCCAATCACGTCCGCGTCGTGGCTGTCGGGGTTTTCACCAAGGTATTGCAGCACCATGGGAATGATCTCGGCCGGGGCATCCAGGAAATGCACGCCGCAAGTGGCCAGCTTTTCCATGTTCTCGGGCTTCAAGACCAGATCCATGCTGTTCAGAGCAACGTCGTCGCCCAGAACCTCTTTGACCTTACCGACATTCACGCCGATCCCGGTTGTTCCCCACATGTAGTTGATCGAATACGCGTTGTCCGGGTCATAACCGGCGGTTCGCTCTTCGATTACATCCCAAAGGTTTCCGGCGTTCGAAAGCTTGCTTTGGTCCAGCTGCTGAAACGCGCCGGCCTGGATCTGGCGCTGAAGGAATGTACCTGACGGCACCACCACATCATAGCCCGAACCACCAGCCAGCATCTTGGTTTCCAGAACCTCGTTGCTGTCAAACACGTCATAGATCAGGGTCAGACCTGTTTCTGCTTCGAATTTGCTCAGCAGTTCTTCGTCGATGTAGTCGGACCAGTTGTAAACACGCACCTCTTGAGCAAATGCCGCCGAAGTCCCCAATGCGATGACCGCCGTCATAGTCAGCGTTTTGATTGTCATATTCTTCTCCCTGCAAGTGTACGGGTATTTTCCCGTTTTTTTGGATTTGATCAAGTTTTGCGTTTTCCCTCGATCCAGCGTATGGTTTCACGTGGCCAGTCACCTGACAAGTCAGGCTTAGTCGAAATGGGAAGAACCAATTGGATTTGATCAAAAATAAGGCATATGCGCCGTCGACCGAAGGGGGCAAACAACCCGCGCATGAGCAGGTTTACCAAACACTCAGATCACAGATTCTGTTCGGTGAACTGGTCCCAGGTCAGCCCGTCACAATCCAGGGCCTGACTGATTCGCTGGGTGTTGGGATGACTCCGGTCCGCGAAGCGATTCGCCGGTTGATCTCGGATGGAGGGTTGGTTTTCCAGGGCAATCGGCGCGTCAGTGTACCGCTGCTGAACTCGAACGATATTGAAGAGATGATCTTCGCCAGAATTTCAATAGAATCAGAGCTTTCCAGACGTGCAACCGCCAACCTGAAAACGCAGGACATTGATCACCTGGAACGCCTGGACAGGCATTTGGATCGCATGATCGCCGATGGTGATGTCGGTGGCTATCTGCGTTTGAACCAAGCTTTTCACGAAACGCTGTATTCTTACGCAAACGCGCCGATCCTCAGTGATCTGGCTGAAAGACTTTGGTTGCGGTTTGGCCCTTCTTTGCGTGTTGTCTGCGGGCGCTTCGGCACTCAGAGCCTTCCGGATCGCCACAAGGACATTATTGCCGCTTTGCGCGCCGGTGACGCAGAAATGACCGCAAAGGCAACCGCCCAGGACATCGAACAGGGTATGGACCTGATGGCAGAGGCATTGACGTCTGTCTGATCTAACTTGATTCGATTGACAGGAAAAAATTTGATCATATTGTGTTCGCCAACTGCGTTCTTGTAGGAGATTCTCCGATGTCTACCATCACCAACCACATGCCGACCGCCGAATTGCAGGCGCTGGATGCCGCGCATCACATTCACCCTTTCTCGGCCAATGGTGCGCTGGGGAAGGAAGGGGCGCGCGTGATCACACGTGCCAATGGTGTTTATCTGACCGACAGCGAAGGTGAGGAAATTCTGGACGCGATGGCGGGTCTGTGGTGCGTCAATATCGGGTACGGGCGTAATGAGTTGGCCGATGTTGCCGCGCGCCAGATGCGCGAGCTGCCCTACTACAACACTTTCTTCAAAACCACCCACGTCCCGGCGATTGCTTTGGCCGCCAAGATTGCCGAACTGGCACCGGGCGATCTGAACCATGTCTTTTTCGCAGCAGGCGGGTCCGAGGCAAACGATACCAATATCCGCCTCGTGCGCACCTACTGGGCCCAGAAAGGCCAGCCCGACAAGAACATCATCATCAGCCGCAAGAACGCCTATCACGGCTCATCCGTGGGCTCGGCCTCGCTGGGTGGTATGGCCGGGATGCACGCGCAGGGCGGCATTCCGATCCCGAATATCCACCACATTAACCAACCCAATTGGTGGGCCGAAGGCGGCGATATGTCGCCCGAAGAATTCGGTCTGGCCCGCGCGCGCGAGCTGGAAGAGGCGATCGAAGAGTTGGGCGAAGACCGGGTCGCCGCCTTTATCGCCGAGCCGGTTCAGGGCGCAGGCGGTGTAATCGTGGCGCCCGATACATACTGGCCGGAAATTCAGCGTATCTGCGACAAGTACGATATCCTGCTGATAGCTGACGAGGTCATCTGCGGATTTGGCCGGACAGGCAACTGGTTCGGGTCGCAAACCGTTGGCATCAAGCCGCATATTATGACCATCGCCAAGGGCCTTAGCTCGGGCTATGCGCCCATCGGCGGGTCCATCGTAAACGACGAAATTGCCGAAGTAATCGGCGGTACCGAATTCAACCACGGCTATACCTATTCCGGCCACCCGGTCGCGGCCGCCGTGGCGTTGGAGAACCTGCGCATCCTCGAAGAAGAGAAGATCGTTGAGCATGTGCGCGACGTTGCAGCCCCCTATCTGAAAGAGAAATGGGAGGCACTGGCAGATCATCCGCTGGTGGGTGAGGCCAAGATCGTTGGCATGATGGCATCCATCGCGCTGACCCCGGACAAAGCCAGCCGCGCCAAATTCGCATCCGAACCCGGCACGGTCGGCTATATCTGCCGTGATCGGTGCTTTGCCAATAACCTGATCATGCGCCATGTTGGCGACCGGATGATCATTTCACCCCCGCTGATCCTGACACCTGCGGATATCGACGAGATGTTCGTGCGGATCTACAAGTCGCTGGACGAAGCGCAGGCCGAGATCATTGCACAAGGGCTGATGAAAGCCGCATCTTGATTTAGCGACTTATGCGTCTTCAAAGGCGGCCCATTCGGGCCGCCTTTTCTTTACCGTAACCTCTCCAGCAGGTTTGGCGTGGGGTATCCGTCCGGGACCAGCCCCTGCGCCATTTGATACGCCCGAACCGCGTTGATCGTATTTGGCCCGGTACGCCCGTCGACACCCTTTGTGTCAAAGCCCGCATCCGTCAGACGGGTCTGAAGTTCCTTTTTCTCGGCAAAGCTCAGCACCCGGTCGCCGCGCGGCCAGTCGGATTGAAACGGTGCGCCCCCTGCAAGCCGGTCGGACAGATGCCCGATGCCAATCACATAGGCGTCGGCCCCGTTATACGTCTCGATCACGTTGAAATTGTCAAAGATCATCAGCGCAACGCCCTGACTTCCCGCCGGAAGCAGGATAGCGGCCTTCCCATGATCCGGCACGACGGTACCATCCCGCGCCACGACACCCTGAGCGGCCCATTCAGACGGCATCAGCGTAAAATCACGACGGGCTGAAGCGTAATCGAAATCCGTGGGCAGACGCACCTCCACGCCCCACGGCTGACCCTTCGTCCAACCATGCCGCGCCAGATAAGACGCCGCCGAAGCCAGCGCATCCGTCGGGTCATCCGACCAGATGTCGCGCCTGCCATCACCGTCGAAGTCTACCGCGTGATCCAGATATGACGTGGGCATGAATTGCGTATGCCCCATTGCGCCCGCCCAACTGCCAAGCATGTTGCCGGCACTGATATCACCAGCCTGCACAATCCGCAGGGCAGCGACCAACTGCGTTTCAAAGAATTGTGCCCGCCGCGCATCAAAGGCTAGCGTCGCCAATGAACGAAGCGTTGGACTGCTGCCGCGATAAGACCCGAACGAGGTTTCAAGTCCCCAGATGGCTGTGACCACCTCTTTTTCGACGCCGTATTCAGCCTCGATCCGGTTCAACACCTGCCGATGCCGCTGCAGGGCGGCGCGCCCATTCGACAGGCGCGTTTCCGAAACTGCGGTCTCAAGATACTCCCAGATGGGTTTCGAAAACTCCGCCTGATTGCGATCCCGTTCCAGGACATCTGCGTCATAGCTCATGCCCGAAAACACCTGAGTCAGTGTTCCCTGCGAAATGCCCTGCCGCCGCGCGCGGCCCTGAAACGCGCCAAGCCAGGTCTGAAACCGTGCCGTTGTCGCAGAAGCCACGGGCAAGGCCTCAGTCAACGGGCGCGGGACCGGACGGATCGAAACGGTCACATCCGCCGAAGCCAGTTGCAACGCATCGCGCGATATCCCGCTGTCTGCCCATCTGGTGTTCTCTGTTGTTTCCGCCTGCACTATGGATGCCCACAATGCGACGGTCATGACGCCGCCTACGCATTTTCGCATTCCGTTTTTCCTGATTACTGCTCGGCCACAGGGTAGCGCAAAATCGGAAATTCACAAAGAGCTCAGACGTTCGCCTCACGCTCCTGCACGGCACGCTCTGCCCGAATGCGTTCCAATGCTTCGCGCAGCAGGGGCACGCGGTTCGGCCTGAAACTTTGTTCCGTCACTGACATGTCCTGCAAGCGATCCAACCGGAAAACGCGAAAATCCTGTCGCAGGTGGCACCAGCCCAACAACACGTTCGAGTGATCCAGATAGACGATGCTCAAAGGGTTGACGCGCCTGTGCGTAGCGTCGCCTTTCGCGTCCGTATAGAAAAACTCGACCGCGCGCTCATCCCACGTCGCCTGCCGCAGAGTGGCCACGTCAATCGTGGGTTCAGGCGGGCGGCTGAACCGCGTAGCAGCCAGAACCGCATGGCTGAGCCGATGGGACTGGCGTTGTGGCAAGCGTCCCTGAAGTTTCCGCAGGGCCGTACCCGCTGCGCCAGACAAAGCCGGATCGCCAATCACCTGAACTTCGCGCAGGCCCAGAACCAACGCTTCAAGCTCATCATCAGTGAACCCCAATGGCGGCAGGGTCGCGTCCTCGATCAGCGTAAAGCCAAACCCCGCTTCGCCATCGATCACGGCACCCAGTCCGCGCAATGCATCAATATCCCGATGAATTGTTCGGGCCGAAACACCCAGATCCTGCGCCAACTGTTCGGATGTTCTGGGCGAAGGGCCAGAACGCAGGGCTTGCATCAGTTGGAACAATCGGGCGGTGCGGGACATGATGTACAATAGCTTACCTCTAATGACAGAAACTGTCATTAGGTCCCGATACTCAGTCAGCACACAATGACACGGAGCCTCATAATGCTGACCCTTCTCACCTTCCCCTCTGCCTTCGGCCTGTTCAGTGCCAGCCCCTTCTGCGTCAAGACAGCATTGATGCTTCAGCAGTCCGGCCAGACCTGGCAACGCTCGGACATGCTTGACCCCCGCAAGATGCCCCACCAGAAACTGCCCGTTTTGCGAACGCCGGAACGCCTGGTCCCGGACAGCGACCTGATCCGCGATTGGTTGGAACAGCAGGGCGCGGATTTCGACAAAGGGTTGACGGATGTCGAAAAGGCGCAGTCCCGCGCACTGGTGCGCATGGCCGAAGAGCATCTGTATTTTCACATCGTTCTGGATCGTTGGGGCAATGACGAAGTCTGGCCGATCTTGCGTGATACGTTCTTTACCGGAATTCCGGCGTTGATCCGGAAACCGGCATCCAATGCGATCCGGAAATCCGTTCTGAAGGGGATTACGTCACAGGGAATCGGGCGGTTTTCGCTGTCCGAACGGCTGGACCGTATCGAACGTGACCTCGAGGCGATCTCGGCCTATCTGTGGCAATCCTCTTTCCTGCTTGGGGACCGGCCGACATCTGCGGACATGAGCGTTGGTCCAATGCTTGCCGCAATGCGCGCCACACCTGCGGACACCCCCCTGACCCGCCGGATCAAACAGGATAACCTGCTGAACAGCTACGTGGACCGGTTGGAACAGGCGATACCAATTGCATGAAACCCTTTGAGAATCCTTTGGTCGCTTCGGCCTTTGAAGCCCTGCCCCCGCATTCCCGTGCGGGGGCTCTGGCCTTGCGGGCGCTTGTGTTTGACACGGCAGCCTCTCTGCCTGCTGTCCCCTCGGTGCAAGAGGAACTGCGCTGGGGTCAGCCCGCCTATCTTGCGGCCAAAGGGTCAACGATCCGGCTGGGCGCCCACAAATCGGCACGTTTCGCCTTGTTTGTGCACTGTCAGAGCCGGTTGATAAGCGATTTCACTTCCGCCTTTCCGGCCGAGGACCGGATCGATGGGACCCGTGCCGTTCTGTTTGATGACACCGCACAAATCGATCCAACACGCCACGGATGGCTGATTGCCCGCGCGTTGACCTATCACCTCTGACGGCGCTTGCGTTCGACCTTGCGCTTGATCTTGTCTTTCTTGCGCTTGGTGCTGATCGCTTTGCGCCGGGATGATCGCCCTTTTGGCCCATGTCCACGCGGCAGGGCCTGGTCGTCAATGGACAGCAGCTCCAGCTCCAACCCACCGGTCACTGGTGTCGCTTCGGTCAGTCGAACGGTGACACGTTGGCCGATGGCGATAATCAGCCCCGTGTCCGCCCCCATAAGTGTCCCGGCCTCGCGGTCGAAATGGAAGAACTCGCGCCCCAATGATCGCACCGGAACCAAGCCATCCGCGCCGGTTTCGTCCATTTTGACAAATGCACCAAACCGGGCAATGCCGCTGATCCGGCCCGTGAATTCATTGCCGACACGCTCGCTCAGATACGCGGCCAGATAGCGATCAGTCGTGTCCCGTTCAGCCATCATGGATCGGCGTTCGGTATCTGAAATATGAGTCGCCGTTTCTTCGAGCCGGGTAATCTCGTCTTCGGTCAAACCGTCCGTGCCCCAACCGTGGGCTGAGATCAGCGACCGATGCACGACCAAGTCGGCATAGCGCCGGATCGGCGAGGTGAAATGCGCGTAGTTCCGCAGCGCCAGCCCGAAATGGCCGAAGTTTTCAGGGTTGTAATAGGCCTGTGCCATCGACCGCAGGGTGGTCAAGTTGATCAGTTCCGCATCCTCGGTCCCGGCGGCGGCGTTCAGCAGCGCATTCAGGTGTCGGGTTTGCAGCACCTGCCCCTTAGCGAGGTTTAATCCGGCGGCCTGCGCCGTTTCCCGCAGGCTTTCCAGTTTCTCGGGCGCGGGTTCCTCGTGCACGCGAAACAGCAGCGGACGGCGCTTGGCGATAAGTGTCTCGGCAGCCGAGACGTTGGCGAGGATCATGAACTCTTCGATCAACCGATGCGCATCCAACCGGTCGCGGAACGCCACGCTTTCAACATGACCCGTCTCGCTGAGCACGATCTTACGCTCGGGCAGGTCCAGTTCCAGTGGCTGTCGCACAGCCCGCGCTTTCTTTAGCGCGGCATAGGCGGCGTAAAGCGGTTTCAAGACCGTCTCCAGCAATGGCCCAGTGCGGTCGTTCGGGTTGCCGTCGATGGCCTCCTGCACTTCGGCATAGTTCAGTGACGCAACCGAACGCATCAACCCCCGCACAAAACGATGACCAATCTTGTTACCGTCCGCGTCAATCTGCATCCGCACAGCGACACAGGCGCGCGGGACGCCTTCATGCAGGGAACACAGATCACCCGACAGCCGATCAGGCAGCATCGGCACCACACGGTCAGGGAAATAACTTGAATTGCCCCGCTTGCGCGCCTCGCGGTCCAGGGCCGAGCCGGGCAGCACATAAGCAGCAACATCGGCGATAGCGACCCAGATCACATGTCCACCAGGGTTCTTGGGGTCTTCATCCGCGTGCGCGTAACAGGCATCATCACGATCGCGCGCATCCGAAGGGTCGATGGTCAGCAGCGGCATGTCCCGCAGGTCCTCGCGGCCCTTCAGGCCAACGGGTTTGGCATTGTCCGCTTCTGCAATGACCTTGTCGGGAAAGTCATCCGGGATACCGTGCTGGTGGATCGCGATCAGCGAAACAGCCTTGGGCGCGGTCGGATCACCCAACCGTTCTACAATGCGCGCGCGCGGCAGGCCCATGCGATTTTTCGGCCCGGCCTGTTCGGCCTCGACCAATTCGCCGTCTTTGGCACCATGCACCGCGCCATCGGCAACCAGCCATTCAGTCTGGCCTGCCTTGTCGATAGGAACGATTCTGCCCCCTTCGGCCCCTTTACGGAATATGCCCACGATCTTGCGCGGGTTGGTCCCGATTCGGCGGATCAGGCGGGCTTCGTAATTGTGATCTTCTTCGTGCACGACGGTCAGGCGGGCCAGAATGCGGTCACCCTCACCCAGGGCCGGGTCGCTGGCCCGCGCGATGATCAGAACGATGGGCTCGACGCCTTCGCCATGCCATTCCAGTGGACGGGCAAACAGATCACCATCGGCATTCGGGGCCTTCACCTGCAAGACACTGACAGGTGGAAGACGGTCTGGATCGCGATAGCTGCGCTTGCGTTTTTCAAGGTGTCCTTCGGCCTCAAGCTCTTTGAGGATGCGCTTGAGGTCAATGCGATCCGCGCCCTTGATACCAAAGGCTTTGGCGATGTCGCGTTTCGAGGTCAGGGTGGGGTTCGCCGAGATCCAGTCAAGGACCTCCTGCTTGGTGGGGATGCGAGTCATGCTTCCGGCGTAGCACGCGTTTGCGACCGCGTCATGACCAAAAAACCTCAGGGTTTCAGATCAGCAACCGTATCCACATCGCGCAGCTGGTCCAGCAGGGTCACACGGCAGTTTGGGATTGAGGCAAGTGTGTCGCCCAAAGCATGTTCTGTCGACCAACGCACATCGTGGAACAGACCTGCGGGCAGCGCGCCATAACGCTGCGCACCGACCAGCCAATAGCCGCCATCCGGCGCGGGGCCGAACACCATCTGGGATCGCCCAAGCGCACCAAAAGCACGGGCAATATGTGCACGCGAAATACCCGGAATATCCGCACCAATCAGGCAAACCGGCCCCTTGGGCATTCCGCGCAACATCCGCTTCATCCGGCCACCCAGGTCGCCGGACCCCTGCGGCGCGCGTGGCAGGTCAACGGGCCAGACACGGCTTACAAGGCCCTCCGCATCGGGCGACACGGCCAGCACAATCTGCCAACGGGGATCACGTAGCCTGCGGATCAAGGCGCGGGTCTGATGCCGAAACCACCACGCGGCACCAACCATGCCGATATCACGCCCCAGCCGCGTCTTGACACGACCCGGTCTGGGTTCCTTGACCATGATCACCAATGTGCGTTGCATGGATCAGGCGAAATAATCCGTCAGGATACGGGTATAGATCGATTTGAGCTGCTCGATCTGCGCAACCTCAACACACTCGTCCACCTGATGCATCGTGCGCCCGACCAAGCCGAACTCCACCACCGGGCAATGGTCTTTGACAAAGCGCGCGTCCGAGGTGCCGCCGGTTGTCGACAGCTCCGGCGTAACGCCGGTTTCGGCTTCGACCGCTTTGGCCACCAGATCCGACAAAGGCCCCGGCGGGGTCAGAAAACTTTCACCCGAAATACTGATCGTGACACCGATTTCGACACCGTACTGAGCTGCCACCTGATCCGCTTCTGATTGCAACCAATCACTCAGGCTTGCCCCGGAATGCAGATCGTTAAAGCGGATATTGACCGCGCCGCTGCATTGCGCCGGGATCACGTTGGTCGCGGCGTTTCCAGTGTCGATGGTGACAACAGCCAGTGTGGAGGCGTCGAAATGGTCCGTGCCCTGATCCAGTTCATGACTGGCAAGCCGATCCATCAGCCGCGCCATTGCGGGCAGCGGGTTTTTGGCCCGATGGGGATAAGCCGAATGCCCCTGCACACCTGTAATCTTAAACCACGCAGTCATTGAGCCCCGACGGCCGATCTTGATCATCTCACCCATTTTGTTCGGGCATGTTGGCTCACCTACCAGACAGACCGACATACGCTCACCCGCGCCTTTCATGTAATCGAGAAGCGCAGTGGTGCCGTCCAACGCATCGCCTTCCTCATCACCGGTAATCGTCAGGACAATTGCCCCATCCGGAGGAGTGTCACGCACGAAATCCATTGCGGCAGCCGCAAAAGCCGCAACTCCGGATTTCATATCGGTAGTGCCGCGCCCAAACATCACCCCATCCCGCACTTCGGCCCCGAAGGGCGGCGCAGTCCAGGCAGCTTCGTCGCCGACAGGGACGACGTCCGTGTGACCATTGAATCCGAAACTGCGCGCATGACCTTTCTGCCCCCAACGCGCGAAAAGGTTGCTGATGCCGCCGCGATCAACGCGCGTGCATTCGAAACCTGCCTCCGACAGCACCGCCTCAAGCAAAACAAGTGCTCCGCCTTCTGAGGGTGTGACCGAAGGGCAACGGATCAGTTCGGCTGTCAATTGGACGGGATCAGTCATGCGGGGGCCTCTGGAACTGTGTCTGACGCGGGTTCGCGCACAGATTCAACGATTTGGCCGGTTTTCCAACCCCAATCCGTAAAAAACGGTCATCCGAATATTTAGATATCAAAGCGACACCCCAATAAAACATGACACTTTACCCTGCGACCACCTTGCCGCCCGCCACAAATTCGCGTTACAGGGCCGCGAAACAGGTGAATTGAATATGAAGCGCGCCTTCTTCGCACTGATCTGCCTGACTTTCGCCGTCATCGCACAGCAAAGCCTGGCACAGTCCCTTTCGGTCACAACCGTGACCCGCCCGCCATTTTCCTATGTCGAGGATGGCGACGAAACCGGCTTCTCTATGGATTTGCTGGCGGCTTTGGCCGAGGCTCTGAACTGGGACTACACGGTCAACCGCGTCGAGGCGTTTTCTGACATGTTGGGTGCCGTGCAGAGCGGATCTGCAGACCTTGCCATCGCCAATATCTCGATCACCGCCCTGCGTGAAACGCAAATGGATTTCTCTCAGCCGATCTTCGAAGCGGGTCTTCAGATCATGGTACCCTCGGACGCGGTACGAAAACCATCGCTGTTGCAGGCCCTGCTCTCGAAAGAACTGTTCATCGCCATAGGGCTGGCCTTTGCCATTCTCCTCGGTGGCGGCATGTTGATGTGGAGCTTTGAACGCCGCGCCCAACCCTATTTCGACCGCGACTTGAACGAAGCGTGGTTCCCATCGTTCTGGTGGGCGCTGAACTTGGTTGTGAATGGCGGGTTCGAAGAGCGAATGCCGCGCACTCCGTTCGGTCGAATGTTGGGTGTCGTGCTGGTGGTGTCATCCTTGTTCATCGTTTCGGTGTTCACCGCCCGCATCACCTCGGTCATGACTGTGGACGCCATTACCGGCAGCGTGAATTCGGTGAACGACCTGTACGGCAAGACTGTCGGGACAATATCAGGGTCGACTGCGGCAAGTTTTCTGAACCGGCGCGAGATCGAGTTTACCAGCTATCCGGGGCTGAATGAGATGCTGGACGCTTTCAAGGCCGAAGATCTGGATGCCGTCGTATTCGACGCGCCGATCCTGTCCTATTTTGCGGCCCATGAAGGGCGGCGCATTGCGTCGATGACAGGTGGTGTTTTCCTGCGCGAAAACTACGGCATCGCTTTCCCGACCGGATCACCTCTGGTCGAGGATGTAAACCAGGCATTGCTTGGCTTGCGCGAAGACGGAACCTATGACGAAATCTATCGCAAGTGGTTCGGATCGCGGAACTAGGCCTGCGCCTCGTCTCCGAAAAACGGTGTCATCTGCGCGACGATCACTGCGTTTTCATCCAATGCTCTTTGCATCAGCGCACGTTCGTCCGCCTCGATATCGTGACCTTGCGCTTCACGCTCGGCCAATGTGCCGTATCCGGTGACATCCAGCGGTGCGGTGTCGGCCTGCTTCAGGATCGCGACCGTCTCACGCACGGCCTCGGCCTCATCCACGCCGCTGGCATAGCACATCAGCGCCGCGCCGGTCGCCCCATCGGGCAGCCCGTCGCCCTCCTTGCGGCCAATCTGGACCAGAAGGGTATAGACTTGCTGACGCGAGGGTTTCTTTTGCTTCTCCATGCACCGGGCCATAGCCCCGCGCCGGTTCGCGGTCAAGCAGCCAACAATTGCAGGAGCCCCGCCTTGCGCCCATAGTACCCGGAATAAACCGATCCCGGATACAAAGGACGTCTTCATGCCCTACCCAGATTTCATAGCGAGTTTTCCCAGCCTCGACGTACCGTTCCCCGACGACGTGGTGCAAACGGCCGTGATCCGGTCGGATGCAGGATTGGTGGCGTTCTTTACGTTTCTTCAAGATTTCGAATTGCCCTTACATTCTCACAAAGCCCAATGGGGCACAGTGGTCGAGGGTGAGATTGAATTGACCATCGACGGGCAGACCCGGACCTACCGCTCGGGCGACAGTTATTCGATCCCATCAGGCGTGGAACATGGCGGCAAAATCAAGGCTGGCACACGGGTAATCGATGTTTTCGAGGAACCGGACCGATATCCGATCAAGGGATAAGCTGGGTGAGAGACTCAGTGAACGCGAGTCTCGGCCTCCCTCATTGATTGAAGGCCTCCGGCCTGAAAAGCTGTTGAGTTGAATCCGGCACTTTTGCGCCAGTCTTCCTCTTCATTTTGGGCCAATTCCCGCTAGCCGGGACACGACGCCAGCATTTCACAACTAAGCGTCGATGCCGGCCCTACGCTGTGGGTACTGCATAAGTCATTTTCAAAGGAGAGTTGAGATGAGTGTTCTGTCCAGATTGATGACAACAACAGCAAGCGTGATTGTACTTTCCGGTATACCGGCTGTTGCAATTCTGTCCTTTGTAACAAGTGATGCTGCTTATGCCCAAGAAGCGGGCGGTGAAGGCGGCGAAACCACCGGTGGCGGCGAGGCCGAAGGCGGCGCGCAGACCGAAGGCGGAGGTGAATCCGGCAGCGATGGTGAGGCCGAAGGTGGCAGTGAAACCGAGGGCGGTAGCGATTCCGAAGGCGGTAGTGAGGCCGAAAGCGGAGGCGAATCCGGCGGCGATGGTGAATCCGGAGGTGGCAGTGAAGCCGATGGCGGCGGCGAGGCCGAAGGCGGTGGTGAGGCCGATGGTGCGGAAACCAATGCAGGAAGCACAGAAGTGGAAGCCATGCAGGGTGAGAGCCGCTAAGCAGCACTTCAAGGCAGGCTAGGGCCACAAGCTTGGTATCTGCCTTAGCCGACCTGACCCAAAGAACAAATAAGGCCGGAGCGTAACTGCTCCGGCCTTATGACATTCCCAGAACGATCAGTCCCGCAGCAATTCGTTGATGCCCGTTTTCGAGCGGGTCTTTTCGTCGACCCGCTTCACGATCACCGCGCAATAGAGGTTGACGTTGTTCTTCGACGGCATGGAACCCGCGACCACAACCGAATAGGGCGGAACCTCGCCATACATGACTTCTCCGGTTTCTCGGTCCACGATCTTGGTGGACTTACCAATGAACACGCCCATCCCCAGAACCGAGCCTTCGCGGACGATACATCCCTCGACCACTTCCGAGCGCGCGCCGATAAAGCAATTGTCTTCAATGATGGTTGGGCCAGCCTGCATCGGCTCAAGCACTCCGCCAATGCCAACGCCGCCCGACAGGTGCACATTCTTGCCGATCTGCGCGCAGGATCCGACGGTGGCCCAGGTATCAACCATCGTGCCTTCGTCAACATAGGCCCCGAGGTTCACGAAAGACGGCATCAGCACCACGCCCGGTGCAATATATGCCGACTTGCGAACCACACAGTTTGGAACCGCGCGGAACCCGGCAGACCGCCACTGGTTTTCACCCCAACCGGCGAACTTGCTGTCTACCTTGTCCCACCAGCCGCCGTCCTGCGGACCGCCCGGCTGGATTTCCATGTCCTTGATACGGAAGCCCAGCAGAACCGCCTTTTTGGCCCATTGATTTACGTGCCAGTCACCGGTTTCCAGCTTTTCCGCCACGCGCAGCGAGCCACTGTCCAGCGCATTCAGCGTGTCCTCGATCGCCTCGCGCTGCTCGCCTGTTGTGGCGGGCGTGATGGTCTCGCGTGCCTCCCAGGCGGCTTCGATGGCGGCTTCCAGTTGCGCGTTGGACATGGGGTGTCTCCCTACAGAATCTGTTCACGTTGATTTGGCCTATACGCAAGCCCGACCCATGGCGCAATGCGACGTAGACGGGCCCAATTGCGTCTGAGGCAGAGGGTCATCAGCTTGCGCGCCGGATATGGCGGGTCAGGATCGCCGTTGCTGTGGCCATTTCCTTGCGCTTCAACGCCCGCACGATGGCCGCATGATCCGTGTCAGCCCGTTGCACCCATTTCAACCGCCATTGCGCGAACAGATGGCGTGCGCTTGCGATATGCAGATCGTCGATTGCGTGCAAAAGCCGAGGCAACCCGCAAGGTGTCAGGATGGCGCGATGAAACGTTCTGTTCAGAGCCTCCCATTGCGGCATCGACTGCGCCTCGTCACAGGCGATGCGTGCGTTTTCGATCTTCTCCAGCGCGACCGGAGACATGTTTTGCATCGATTGCTGCAACGCCAGCGTTTCCAACGCCACGCGCATTTCGATCACCTCCCGAACCTCTGCCGGGTCCAGCGCCGTAACCCGCATTCCCTTGCGTGGTTCATGCCGGGCCAACCCATGCGCCTCAAGCCGCAACAAGGCTTCGCGCACCGGAACATGGCTGGTATCGAAGGTTCGGGCAATATGATCCTGCCGCAGCTTTTCACCGGCCGCCAGCTCTCCGGTGATGATCCGCTGGCTGAGGCTTTGGTAAATCGTGTCGGAAATCATTGCAGTCATGGATTATAGATAAAATCCACCATCCACATCCACAACCCGATAATTTACCCAGCGAACGGGTCCGGCGCGATATTTGCACCGCACACCAGAACGGCCACGCGTTCACCCGGTTCAGGCCGATACGCACCCGAGGTCAAGGCTGCCAATGCGGTCGCGCCCGCAGGTTCTACCAGAATGCGATGCGCGCGCCAAAGCGCCAGTTGTGCCGCAGCGATGGCATCGTCAGACACCAGAACCGAACTCATACCCTGTGCCAGTTCAAAACAGATTTCGCCGATCCGCCGCGCGCCCAGCGCGTTTGCGGCGATCCCCGACACGGAAACATCGACCGGTTCACCAGCGCGCAACGCTGCATTCAACGCACAGGACGTTTCCGGCTCGACCGCCACAACCTTGCGCGCGCCACCGAACCAGGCCAGCGCCCCTGCGATCAGCCCGCCGCCGCCAACAGCGACCAGTACCGTATCCGCCTGCAAGCCCTGGGCGTCCCATTCGGCAAAACAGGTCCCTTGCCCCGCCACCGTGGCCGGGGCGTCATAAGCATGGATCTGCATTGCACCCGTCGTTGCCTCATGCTCTTGCGCTGCGGTCAGCGCGTTCGCGTATTCACCGGAAACAACACTCAGGTCGGCACCGGTTTGCCGGATCAGTGCGATCTTGGACGGGCCCGCCAGTTCCGGCACAAATATTTTTGCAGGATACCCCAGCGTCTGCGCTGCATAGGCCGCCGCCGCACCATGATTGCCACCGGATGCGGCGACCACACCCGCAGCCGGCACGTCCGAGCTGAGCAGCGTATTGAACGCACCCCGCGCCTTGAAACTGCCAGTATGCTGCATGTGCTCGAGTTTCAGTTCAACCGGATAGCCGGGAATGTTGCTTTCCATAACAGGGGTCACCTGCGCATATCCCGCGATGCGGTCCCGTGCTGCCGATATTTCACTTTTCCAATTCATTCTCATCTTTCCGTGACTGGCACTCTGCCCGCGAACCCTATAGCTGTTTGTCAAACACGCAAGCAGGGATCGATCACCGATGAGAGAAGACCGTCACAGTCCGTTTCGCGATGCGCAGACCGACCGCTCGACCGCGAAAGAGGTTCCGGACACACCGCAAACACGCTCTCCGGCCTACCGTCTGGCTTTCGCGGATGACGAGTTTCTGTGCCGGGACGAGCTGCGCCCTGTACGCTTGCAGCTTGAGTTGCTGAAACCCGAAATGATCATGACCGAGCGTGAGATCACGTCGACCATCGTCATGTTCGGTGGTGCCCGCATTCCCGAACCCTCGCAAAAGCACACCGCTCGGACAGAGACTCTGGCCAGCCTCTCGAAATATTATGATGAGGCGCGTGAGTTTGCCCGGCTGATGACCGTAAAATCAAAAGAAACCGGCTGCCGCGAGAATGTGATTGTCACTGGCGGCGGCCCCGGTGTGATGGAAGCTGGCAATCGCGGTGCACACGAAGCAGGCGGGTGCTCGATCGGGCTGAATATCGTGCTTCCGCACGAACAGGCACCAAACAGTTTCGTGACGCCAGAGCTCAGCTTTAATTTCCACTATTTTGCGATCCGCAAAATGCACTTCCTGATGCGCGCCCGCGCCATCACCATCTTTCCCGGTGGGTTTGGGACGCTGGACGAACTGTTCGAATCCCTGACCCTGATCCAGACCGGCAGAATGGATCGCGTGCCATTCCTGCTGTTTGGCCGCGCGTTCTGGGAGAAGGTTATCAACTGGGACGCACTGGCGGATGCCGGTACGATCTCGGAGGAGGATTTGGACCTGTTCCGCTTTGTCGATACCGCGCAGGAGGCGGCCGAGATCATCGAGAACTGGGAACCCGCCCCGCCCCGCGACGAAATTCCGGGACGCTGAGCGATGAAACTCCCAAAGACAGGCGAAATGCTCCACCTGCGTGGCAACGCGTTGTCAAAAGGCGAACCCGTCGCCCTTCCACTGACGCAAAGCAGCATGTTCCATCTGCCGGGCGCGCCGGACGGTCACCCGACCTATGGCCGTGTCGATAACCCCACCTGGGCACATCTTGAGCATGTTTTGTCCCATCTGGAAGACGCGCCTTGCCTCAGTTTTCCTTCGGGGATGGCCGCAATTTCTGCGGCTCTTTTTGCAACGGTGCAAGCCGGGTCGCGCCTTCTGATCCCTTCGGACGGGTACTATGTCACCCGTCTGCTGGCGGACCGATTCCTTTCGCGTCTTGGCGTGACAGTTGAAGAGCGCCCGACCACAGCGTTTGCCGCAGGTGGTTTTGATGAGTTTGACGTTGTGTTCGCCGAAAGCCCTTCGAACCCCGGTCTGGACATGATTGACCTGAAAGTTATAGCCGAACAGGTGCGGTCTGCTGGCGGGGTGACGATTGCCGACAATACGACGATGACACCGCTGGGTCAGCGCCCGTTGGATTTGGGCATCGACGTGGTCGTGTCGTCCGACACCAAGGCTATGGGCGGGCATTCCGACATGCTGATGGGTCACGTGGCCAGCCGCAACAGTGACATCATGGAACGGGTCGAGGAATGGCGGAGAGTCTCCGGCTCGATCCCCGGACCGCATGAGGCATGGCTGTTGCATCGCGGGTTGGAAACGCTGGATGTCCGGTTTGACCGGATGTGCAACTCGGCTCAGGTAATAGCGGAACGGTTGGCAGGTCACCCGGCGGTCAAACAGGTCCGCTATCCTGGGCTGGCCGATGATCCATCACACACACTGGCGCAGGCACAAACGGCACGGTTCGGATTTCTGCTATCCTTGACTTTGGAAAGCGAAGACAAGGCCGAGGCCTTCATCAACACTTGCCCGCTTTTGCGCCCCGCCACCTCCTTCGGTGGTGTTCACAGCTCGGCCGAGCGCCGCGCACGCTGGGGCGATAGTGTCGACCCGGCCTTCATCCGCCTGTCCGTTGGATGCGAACCGGTGGACGAACTGTGGAAGGCGATCGAGGCCAGCCTGAACGCGCTGTGATTACTTATTCGCGGCACGCAGGTCCTTGAAAACGTAGATCGGCAGTACCACGCTGGCGATCAGCGCCCCCAGCCAGACAAGCAGCGTCGCCGCCAGCAGGTTCGAGATACCGCCAACGGTCAGCCCCGACGCGATGAGGTCGGTCACCAGCAGGCCCACAAATGTCACGACCAGGGCGATCCCGCCTTTCAATGCGGGCGCTTTCTTTTCGCCAAGCTTCAGTATCAAGGGCTCGGCGATCACCTGAACGACAGTGAAAACGATCACAACCACGATAAATGAGATCGGTTTGATCGCGAAACCGGACAGTATCAGCGAAGCCAGCAACAACCCGATGGCATTGCCGGCCAGCAGGGCCAAAGCGGATTTAATTCTGCGCGACATGGGATGGCCTCCGTCAATCTACAATCAGAAATATGAAGATATTAGCAGGCTTCTGAGTTTTTTCGAGACAATTCAATCGCCTCTTCCTTTTGACCCGTTGAAAACACGTGGTAGAACACATTCATCAAGATCAGACCTGTCCCTGACCCGTGAGTGTGAGATGAGCGACGATCCCTATTCCGTCCTTGGCGTATCGAAAGACGCCAGTGCCGACGAAATCAAGAAAGCCTACAGGCGTATTGCCAAGGAGTGCCACCCGGACCTGAAACCCGGCGATGCCAAGGCCGAGGCCAAATTCAAGGCCGCAGCTGCTGCGTATGACTTGCTGAAAGACCCTGAAACCCGCGCCCGTTACGACAATGGCGAAATCGACGCATCGGGTCAGGAACGCCCGCAACAACACTATTACCGGGACTATGCCGAGGCCGCTGGAAACCCCTATCGCGGGCGTCAGGCGGACCCGGACGACATGTCGGACATCTTTGCCGAATTCATGCGCGGCCGCGGTGGATTTGGCGACCAGCAAAGGCATGAGTTTCATGCGCCGGGGCATAACCTGAACTATTCCCTGCAAATCAGCTTTCTGGATGCCGTGTTTGGCGCCAGCCAGAAACTGACCCTACCAGACGGCAACCGGATCGAGATCAAGATCCCCGCCGGTATAACAGAAGGTCAGACCATCCGCCTGCGCAGCAAGGGTGCTCCGGGTTATGGCGAAGGCCCTCCGGGGGATGCGTTGGTGACCGTCACGGTCGCCAAACATCCGGTGTTTGACCGTCAGGGCGACGACATCCATATCACGCTGCCGATCAGCATCGATGAGGCCATTCTGGGCGGGAAAGTCGCCGCCCCCACCATCGATGGCGGTGTGAACGTCAATGTTCCGGCGGGCACAAGCAGCGGCAAAACCCTTCGCCTGCGCGGCAAGGGGGTGAAGAAACGCGGCTCGTCCCTGCGCGGCGACCAACTGATCGAATTGACTGTCTCGATGCCCGACAAGATCGATGATGATCTCAGGCAGTTCATGGAGACATGGCGCGAAACGCACCGCTACGATCCGCGGAAAGGAATGCCGTCATGACCCTGACCGAAAAGGAACTGATCGAAACCGTCTCGCGCCTGACCTCGGACCGCCTGACCGAGTATCTTGCGGCCGAGATCGTGATCCCTGAACAATCGGAGCAGGGGCTGGTCTATCACAGTATCGACGTTGCCCGGCTGGAACTGGCTTGCGAGTTGCACGAGCAATACGACATGGAGGCCGATGCGCTGTCGATGATGATCTCGCTGATTGATCAGATGCATGGGCTGCGCGCCGAACTGCGTGAGGTTCTGAACGCAGTCGAGGCGCAACCCGAGCCGGTGCGCCAACAACTGATCGAAGTTATCGGCACAGCGCTGTTCCGTCGCAGATAACAGGGTTTTGGGCGCAATGATTATGGCGTAGAAGGCCGCCTTGATCCTTTGTCAGGTAGCTTCCATGACCCAGCCCAGATCCGAGTTGCTGATGCCTGCGGGCAATCTGCGCAAACTTAAACTCGCCATCCTCTATGGGGCAGACGCCGTGTATCTGGGCACGCCGGATATGTCGCTGCGTACCAAGTCCGAGTTTTCGCTGGACGAGGTAATTGAAGGGGTCGAGTTCTGCCACAACCATGGCCGGCGCGCCTACCTGACACTGAACCTGTTCTCGCATAACAAAGACATCCCGAAACTGGACGAATACATCGACACGGTGCGCAAGGCGCAGCCCGACGGGTTGATCATCGCCGATCCGGGCGTATTCCAATACGTCCGCGAGCGCGCGCCCGAACTGCCGCTGCATATCTCGACCCAGGCCAATATCTGTTCGTGGTTGTCGGTGAAGTTCTGGCAGGATCAGGGGGCCGAGCTGGTGGTTCTGGCGCGTGAGGTTTCCTATCCCGAACTGGTCGAGATTCGTGAGAAATGCCCTGATATAAAGCTAGAAGCCTTCGTGCACGGTGCTATGTGCATGACCTACTCGGGCCGCTGTCTGCTGTCGAATTTCATGGCCGAACGCGGGGCCAACCAGGGCAACTGCGCCAATTCCTGTCGCTGGAACTATGGTCTGAAACTGCGCCTCAAGGATGGCACACATCAGGAGCTGCGTATCACCGAGGAAAACGCCGACCTGTTCGAATTCCTGCTGGAAGAAGGCTGCCGCCCCGGTGACCTTATGCCCATCGAAGAGGATGATCGCGGCTCGTACATCCTCAACTCACGCGACCTCTGCATCATGCCGAAGCTGGACGAGTACCTGAAAATCGGAGTCGACAGCCTCAAGGTCGAGGGGCGCGGCAAATCGGAATACTACGCCGCGATCGTCGCGCGGGCCTATCGTATGGCCATCGATGACTATTTCGCGGATCCCGAAAACTGGGACCCCAAGCCTTACATGCGCGAGCTCGAAACCGTCGGAAATCGCGGCTATACGCTGGCCTTTCACGAGGGTCGGCTGACAAACTATGCACATGATTACGAACACACGGCCTCGATCTCGCAATGGGAATATGCCGGGATCGTCACCGAAGTGACCGAGGATGCCTTTCTGGTTGAGGTGAAGAACAAGCTGGAACCGGGTGATGTGCTGGATTTCGTCTCGCCAGTCGCACGCGACACGGTTCTGCTGCGGGTCTATGATTTCGAACGCGCCCATGATGGCGCACGGTTGGACGTGGTTCATGGCAGCACAAAAACCATCATCCGGTTGCCTTTCACCCTGTTCGATCACGAGGATACCGACGACCTGCGCGCCCGTTTTCCGGTCTACTCGGTGCTGCGCAAGGAACGCGCCCTGACCGACGAACACTGGAGCCGCATTCGCTTTGACAAGCTCGTGCAGGGATTGGAAACCTCCGGTCGAGACAATCCAACAGCTTATGCACGCCGTCGCGATGATCTGGTTGAAAAGATCGGCGCAGACGGTAACGAACGCCGGTTCAAGACAAACCGCATCGGTACGGAAGGATGCTGCGGCAAGGGCTGCAACGGATGCCTGATCTTCTGGCAGGATGACAAATACGCTTTGGCCCGCGAGGTACTGTCCAAACGGAAGCAAGGCGAGCAACTCAGCCGCCGCGAGGCGACAGAACTCAAGCTGCCGGGAGAACCGGCTTAGTTTCCCGCCCGATATTCTTCGGGAACAAAGAACGTATAGTCACGATCCGCCACTTGTTCGTGACAGACATGGCAATATGCAACTTCGCTGGCACGGGCGCCCATTGTATCGCCATACAAGGACCCGTCTGGCAGCACCATGATATAACGCCAGTCAGCGGTGTTCGGGCTGGTACCCTCTGGCAGTTTTTCCATTATGAACATGGCGCCGGGATGTATGTGACCTTCATCGGTCACCGTCATGCTGTCCTTGGCAAGCACCGATCCCATGGGAAGTTCTTCGCCTTGCTGCAATGTCCCGTAGTTATGGGCCATTCGGTTGGCATACGTGTTTACGTAACGCTGACCGTGTGTCGCGGAAATATATGGCGCGTCGTTGAAAAGCGGCCAGCTTTGATAGTTTAGAACCAGATCCAGTTGCGCCGCAGCATACCCCCGTGCCATGCGGCGGCGCAGTGAATGGTAGTGAGCCGCGGCTTCATCCTTGCTCAGCTCTGCCGGATTTTCAATCGCGATATGAGCGTTGTGGCCATCCGCCGTTGCCAATCCTGAAGAAATCAGAAGTATCGCGCACGCAATGGCCTTGTGCTGGAGAAAAATTCGAAGATACGAGTCCATTATTACGACCCACCTGAAAATCAGTTCGCCTGAGCGCCACTTGACGGCAGTATTCGCATTTTAGCGGCTCCGGGATCTCTTACCAGCTCAGGTCCCGGAAACTCACCGCCTTGTGCATCGATTTGAACCTGCATCCTGCGGCATTGAATCATTAAAATATAGCAAACTTTGCATATTGAATCAGTACCTGAAACATTAAGTTTACAGGCACACTTCATGCGTGCGGGCGGTCATCTTTGACAATCAAAGCGCGACCATCCAAACCATGATGAATCCAACAGAAAAACTACCGGGTTAAACCGGCTTCGGACTCAATCTGTTTGCGCGATTTGCGGGCGCGTTCGGTTGCCGATTTCAACTGACCGCACGCCGCCATGATATCCTCGCCCCGTGTCTTGCGAATGGGAGAGGCGTAGCCTGCCTGATAGATGATGTTGGCAAAAGCGCGGATGCGGTTGTTCGAGCTGCGCTTGTACGGTGCACCGGGCCATTCGTTGAACGGGATCAGGTTGATCTTGGCCGGAATCTTGTGACGCTTGATGTGGTCGATCAAACGATGGGCATCCGCGTCGCTGTCATTCACACCATCCAGCATCACGTATTCGAACGTGATCCGCTCGGAGTTCGAGGCATTCGGATAGCTGGCCAGCGCCTTCAACAACTCTTCAATATTCCAGCGTTTATTGATCGGAACCAGAACGTCGCGGGTTTCATCCGTGGTTGCATGGAACGAGATCGCCAGCAGACAGCCGATTTCCTCGGCGGTGCGCGCAATCTCGGGCACCACTCCGCTGGTTGACAACGTGATGCGGCGGCGCGACAGGGAAATCCCCTCGGGATCCATCGCGATCTTCATCGCATCGCGGACGTTTTCGAAATTGTATAGCGGCTCACCCATTCCCATCAGAACGATGTTCGACAGAAGGCGCGTTTCATCCTTTGGCGCACCGGGGGTCGGCCATTCTTCAAGATCGTCGCGCGCCATCATGATCTGCCCGACAATTTCTGCAGATGTTAAATTACGTACAAGTTTCTGGGTGCCGGTATGACAAAACGAACATGTCAACGTACATCCGACCTGAGACGATATGCACAGCGTTCCGCGATCTTCCTCGGGGATGTAGACCACCTCGACCTCGTGCCCACCCGCGATCCGGCACAGATATTTGCGGGTGCCGTCCTCGGACACCTGTCGGGTCACCACCTCGGGTATCTCGACCACAAAGTTGTCGGCCAGTTGCGCACGGTAGGCTTTGGCCAGATTCGTCATCTGGGAAAAATCACACACACCCCATTGATAGATCCACTGCCAGATCTGACCGGTACGCATCTTTGCCTGCTTTTCGGGCGTACCATGTTCGATCAGGACCTCGCGCAAACGGTCGCGGGTTAGACCGACAAGGTTCACCTTCCCCTCGGGCAATTTGCGAGGGAGGGTCATGACGTCTTGAGTGATCGGCGCTTTGGGCGACATTGTGGTACCTGCTGAGGCGTATCTTCAAGGATTCTGGCTTGGGATGCGCCTCTATATAGGAACCTGTGCAAAGATCAAAAGGAATCGTTTCAGTCAGTCTGCAAAACTCAACAGTTCTTCAACGCGTGCCCGCCCCAAATTCACCCGACATGATGTGATTGCGATACCTGTACCCGATCCGCCACCAAACGACGCGCCGACGGCGGTGCAATGCGTATCGCGATAGGTTTCCCAGGCCTGTTGCGCCGCTATGAGGGCAGGTTCAGCCACTATCCGCCCGGTGACCTCGTCCAGTTCCTTGGCAGATTGTACCGCCAAATCAAAACTCACCTGCAGCGCGCGCGAGATCCGTGCTTCCATCTCTCCGACGCAGGATCCGATTTCGACTTGTGATCCGGCGTCGGAACATTCCAACGCCGGGTCGGCGGTTGCGGTGGCTGGCAAAAGCAGCGCGATCAAGATCAGACGCATGGCCGCCTCATTCATCCATTCAGCTGGGGTCAGGCCAGAGTAACATTTTTTGCCAGAAAGGTTTAGATGCCGGTTGGCCCCCTAAACCAACGGAAATGCAGTTCCGCGTCAGACACCCGCGGGTGGGATATAGCAATCTTCGGCATCCAGGGTCTTGACCGGATCGTTCGGTCCGCATTGTTCGCCGGTTACAGGATAAGTCTCGCCCTTGTTTTCGCAGGCACTCAGCAGCATGGCTGATATCATCATCAACGCGGCAAGAGATTTGTTCAGCATGGTGGCAACTCCCTGGTTTCTCTTGAACTGATTAGTTCGGAAATCGTCAGAGCTCACATTGATACGGATCAAGTAAACGGGTTGATCCTGCGTAAAGTTACAACCCACGCTCTGGAAGGAATTACAGTACTGGTCCACGTTGTGATTGAGTTCCGCGGTGTTGAAGGTTCCCCATCTCAGAGGGTTTAAACATAATTACGACGGAAGCGCTTGTGTGGCATACTGGTTGAATGTGGAGCGTACCGAAAGCGGCGCTTGGTGATACTGCATCCTGACAGGCACAAATAAGAAAAAGCTTACGCAAAGTCGGTGGCGCATCTAACATGGCGTCACGCGGCGGCGCGCTAGCCTGCCCGTTTGAAGGCGCAATTTGCTCAATGCCAATGCTAAGCGCCCCATCTTTCCACAATCCCTTCAATAGAACTAAGGTCATTGAAAATGATTTCAGCCGAATATTGCCAACTCATGGCACGCTACAACAGCTGGCAAAACTCCTCACTCGTTACAGCGGCCAACGAATTGACAAATGCCGAGCGTTGGATGGATCGAGGCGCTTTTTTTCAGTCCATCGCCGGGACATTGAACCACCTCTATTGGGCCGACGCGCTTATCCTTGAGCGCATTAAAGGCAATGAACGCCCACAAGATACGATCACACACTCACTAACCAGTCCAACAGACTGGTCTGAGTTCAAAAGCTTACGCATAGAACGAGACGCGGAAATCGAACGGTGGGCAGCCAGTACAACCGACACAGATCTCAAGGGCGCGATCAAATGGTACCCTCCGGACGGCTCTGCCAAAATTGAAATGCCGAAAGCTGTCTGTGTCGTTCAGCTTTTCAACCACCAAACCCATCACCGGGGACAGGTACATGCCATGCTCACTGCGACAGGGGTAACTCCTGAACCAACGGACATTTCAGGAATGCCGTAGCAATTGCTGAACGCCGTTGACCGTAGCCAATCAAAAAAAAGCCCCGCCAAAGACGGGACCATTTGCTTAGGTCGGGGTGCTTACTTGGTGCAGCGCTTTTCAGCGTCTTCGATTGCTGCGGTAAAGCCCAGCAGCGAGAAGGTGTCCTTGGTTTGTGTGCCGCGTTCGGACCGGGCAGTCAGAACAGCCTCGGTTCCGCGTTTCAGCGCGGTGACGATCTTGGCGTCATCTGCATCTGATGCGGGCCAGGCCCACTCACCTTCGGTGAACAGTTCAAACTCGGACCCGTCGACATTCAGGTTCACCGTCGATCCAGGAGCAAACGGGTAGCCGCCGGTAAAGGTCACTTGTCCTTTGACCTCGGCATTGGGGCGATAGAACACAAACAACAGGATGTCGCTGCGCCGAACGGATACGACACGCCCGCCCCGGGTGTTCACGGTTTCCTTGGGGGCCGAAACGCTCCAGCATTCGGTGGGATCATCTTCGACAAAAACGCTCCAGTCCGTTTTTGCAGCAACCCGGTTTGTGCTTGTCGCCTGTTGGGCGAGTGCAGACGTTGCGGCGATGCCTGCCACACACAGGCCCGCAATCGTACGAACGAGCATTGATCCCATTTGTCCAGCCTCCTAGCTCGACCGATACCTCAAATCCATCGGACATGGCTGCGAACCCTTCCGGCCCGTCTATTCCGTTGCGCATTCCGATGATTGCCGACATACACACACTAACGCAGGTTTCGCCACAGGCGAAAGGGCGATTGGCAGATTTTTGCGCATAAATTTCGGAGGTCCTGATGACGCAGCCCGTAGCAATGACAGAACTGTGGCGCGGCAAGTTGCTGGAAAGCCTGCATCTGGGCCACGCGGTCATCTGCGACGACACCGGCCAGATCGTGCGCAGCTGGGGCGACCCGCAGGCGGTTATCTATCCGCGCTCATCCGCCAAGATGATTCAGGCGCTTCCGCTGGTCACGTCAGGAGCCGCGGCAAAATACGGATTGAACAGCGAACATCTTGCGCTGGCCTGCGCGTCACACAACGGGGCCGCGATCCATACCGACCGCGTGACGGCGTGGCTTGATCATCTGGGGCTGAGCGAGCACGACTTGCGCTGCGGGCCACAGGAGCCGGCAGACACTGCCGCGCGGGATCGGCTGATCCTGGCGGATGACACCCCGTGCCAGATCCACAACAATTGTTCCGGCAAGCATTGTGGTTTCCTGACACTGGGTCAGCATATGGGCGCAGGGCCGGAATATCTGGAAATCGATCACCCGGTGCAGCAGGCCTGCCTGTCTGCCATCGAAGAAACGTCAGGCGAAACCAGCCCCGGTTACGGTATTGACGGCTGTTCCGCCCCGAATTTCGCCGTGTCGCTGGCCGGGCTGGCCCGGTCGATGGCATGGTTCGCAAGCGCCTCGGATCGGTCCGACCGTTCCAGCGAGGCGGCGGTTCAATTGGTGGCAGCCATGGTGAAACATCCGGAACTGGTTGCCGGTGAGACCCGTGCCTGCACCGAACTGATGCGCGCCATGAACGGGCGCGTCGCCATCAAGACCGGGGCCGAGGCGGTGTTTGTGGCCATCATCCCGGAAAAACGTATGGGCGTTGCGTTGAAGATCACCGATGGCACCACACGCGCCAGCGAATGTGCCATCGCCGCCATTCTGGTGAGCCTAGGTGTGCTGGAGGCCGATCACCCGGCCACCCGCAAATTCATGAACGCCACGCAATACAGCCGCCGGGGGCTGGAATGCGGCGTGATCAAACCTGCGCCGGGTTTCCCCGGCTAAGGCCGCTACATCTCGATCTCGTGCACCTCGGCAACCTCGACCGAGCCCGAGCCGTTGACGACCATCGGACAGCCCTTGGCCATCTCGGTCGCGGCGTCGATGCTGTCGGCCTTGATCACGGTAAAGCCCGAGGCCGGGTTTGCACCACCATTGTCGACAACCCCGCTGCTGCTGACCGTATAGGATTGTCCGACCGGGTTGCCGGGGATCTCTAACGCTTCGGCCATACCCTGAAACCATGCGCCCCAAGCGGCCATGGTCGCCTCGATCTCGGCGGGGTCGGTCGGGGTGTGTCCCCCGTGATAGACAAACAAATATTGGGGCATATCGCTCCTCCCTGATGAAATCTTATTTGCAATTCGCTTCGAGTTTGCGCAACGAAGACGTCCAGCCCTGATTGTGGTTCGCGGCTGCTTCGGCATCGGCCAGTTCGCGATGGTCCAAAACCAGGCGTGACCCCGTGCCTGTCGCTGTGACTGTGAAGGTGACGTGGCTTTCGGCCCCGCGCTGATCCTGATCGTCATGCCAGCCCCAGGTAAACCCCACCGAGTTTGGCGGGTCGACATGCGTGACGTGGCCCGAGACCTTGTATTGCTGGCCCTCGCCGTTTTCCATGACCGAATACCACGGGCCGGTGCGCGAGAAATCCAGATTGTGTTCAGGCACGTGCATCCCTTCGGGCCCCCACCATTGCAACAACCGGCTGCCGTCGCTGATCCATGCAAACAGGTCTTCTGGGCTGACGGGGAAGTCCCGTTCCAGTTTCAGGTCGGCCATGAATTCTCCCTTTCGATGATATCACTGAGGCGATCGAGGCTGCTTTCCCAGAATTGCCGTTTGGAGATCGTCCAGTCGGCAATCATCCGCAGCCCGTCGGGCCGGATGGAGTACATCCGTTGGGTGCCCCGCACGCGCTGTTCAACCAGCCCGGCTTCGCGCAATACTTTCAGATGGCGCGAAATCGCAGCGCCGGACATTCCGCGCCCTTCGATCAGGTCACCGGCGGGCAGTTCGCCCTGCTCCATCAATTGCTCGACAATCGAGAACCGGGTGGCGTCGGACAAAGCGGAAAAGGTGGTCAGAAGCGTGCTCATGACCTATATTTAACACAAATGTTAAATAATGAAAAGCCCTGTCAAGACTCGACAAAATCCGCGCGACTGTACCCTTGCAGGTAAAGCAGTGCCGTCAGGTCGCCGTGATTCACCCGCACATCGCATTTCGCGGCCACCGACGGCTTGGCATGAAGGGCAACGCCGGTTCCGGCCCGCCCCAGCATGCCCAGATCATTGGCCCCGTCGCCGACGGCGATCACGTCAACTTCGGACAGGCCAAGGCGAGTGGAGATCTGTTCCAGCGCCTCGATTTTGGCCTGACGTCCCAGAATAGGACGCGCCACATCGCCCGTCAGTTTGCCATCTGCGGCCAGCAGAGTGTTGGCGCGGTTTTCATCGAACCCCAGCAGTTCTGCCACCCGCGTGGTGAAGGCGGTAAAGCCACCGGACACCAGTGCAGCATAGGCTCCGTTAGCCCGCATCGTTGCCAGCAACGCCTGTCCGCCGGGCATCAGCGTGATCCGTTCGCGCAGAACTTTGCCAATGACGCTTTCATCCAGATCCTTCAGCAGACCAACCCGTTCGATCAGGGCACCTTCGAAATCCAACTCTCCGTTCATGGCGCGGGCGGTGATGTCCTTGACCCTTTCGCCGACGCCAGCCTCATCCGCCAGTTCGTCAATGCATTCCTGCTGGATCATGGTGCTGTCCATATCGGCCAGCAGCATCTTTTTGCGCCGCCCAGCCGCAGGCTGTACAATCAGGTCCACGCCCATGCCTTGCAAGTCTGCCCAAACGTCCCAGCGATTGGCGGGCATGTCGCGCAGGTCAAACTCGACCGCCTCGTCCGGGCTGAGCCACAGGACATCCCCACCGCCCCACGCGTTGCGCAGCGATTCTGGCAAGTCGCGGTCCAGTGAGGGTGCAGCCGGGTTGGTCAGCAAAGTGGCGACGTACATATTCCAATCTCCAGTGTCATACCCATGCGGAACGGTCAGGGCGTCAATGGTGTTCGACCTTGTTCGGTCAGTTCCCAGCAATTCTGTCCCTCGAATACGGCGACGCCCGTCGGGCGTCCGTACCCGGCCCCCGTGTCCAGATTGATCCGGTTGCCATAATGCGTCGCCTGATCCACAGGCGTGTGTCCATGAACGATCAGTTTGGGATGCGGGCCTTGGTAGTCGTGGAAGTCCTGTCTGATCCAGATCAGATCACTTGCCTGCTGTTCATTCAGCGGCACACCCGGACGGATACCCGCATGAACAAAGGCAATCTCGGGCGTCTGATGCATCGCCACCAGATCGCGCAGAAAGGTCAGGTGCGATTTCGGCACGGCTGCCTGTGCCATCCGGTGCAGGTTTTCAAGGCGGATCTGACCTTCGAATTCCACCCCATAGCTGCGCAGGGTTTCGACCCCGCCCAACCTGTCATGCAGCCAGTGGTATCCCACCAACAAATGCGGATCGTGGCGCGGCGTGTCCTCCATGAACCAGGCAAACATGCGATCGTGATTGCCCAGCAGAGTGATCCAGTTCCGACCCGCATCACGCCCGGCAATCAGGCGTTCGATCAGCCCGCGACTGTCAGGGCCGCGGTCAACGTAGTCACCCAGAAACACGATCTGAGCATCGGGGCCGCCGTCGCTTTGGATCAGGGACAGCGCGCGCTCCAGCTCAGCCACCTGCCCGTGCAGATCACCAATAACATAGATTGGCTGCGTCATAGACGGCCTCCGGCGGTAAAGTTCAGCTTGCTTGTGCCTCAGATCATGGTTTGAGAGAACAAAGGACCCGGATATTCGCATAACCGGGTCCTGAACTGTTCCTCAAACTCAACAGCCCCGATCAGGCGACGTCGAATTCCAGTGGCTTGATCTGTGTGAACAGGCCTGTTTCGGCAAGCTTCGCCCGCGCTTCGGCCGGGACCGGTTCGTCGACATAGAGCAATGCAATCGCTTCGCCTCCGGCCTCGGATCGGCCGAGGGTAAAGTTGGCGATGTTCACGTTGTTTTCACCCATGGTCTGACCCAGCGTGCCTATGATGCCGGGCACGTCTTCGTTGGTGGTGTACAGCATATGAGCGCCGACCTCGGCATCGATATTGATGCCCTTGATCTGGATAAAGCGCGGCTTGCCATCGCTGAACACCGTACCCGCGATCGACCGTTCACGCTTGTCCGTTACGACCGTGACCTTGATATAGCCATCAAAAACACCCGACTTGTCCTGATTGGTGGTCGAGATTTTGATCCCGCGCTCTTTCGCGACCACAGGGGCCGAGACCATGTTCACCTCGGGGTTGAACTTTTTCATGATCCCCGCGACCACCGAACAGTTCAGCGCAGCCAGATTCATTTCAGCGGCCACACCGTCATAGAGGATGTTGATCGCCTTGACCGGCTCGTCCGTCATCTGGCCGATGAAGCTGCCCAGATGACCTGCCAGCTTGATCCACGGCCCCATCAGCTTGGCTTCTTCAGCGGTCACGCTGGGCATGTTCAGCGCGTTCTCGACCGCGCCTGTCAGCAGGTAGTTCGAAATCTGTTCAGCCACCTGCAAGGCCACGTTCTCCTGCGCCTCGGTCGTCGCCGCGCCCAGATGGGGCGTGCAGACCACGTTGGGCAGGTTGAACAATGCGTTGTCCTTGGCGGGTTCCTCGCTGAACACGTCAAAGGCCGCTCCGGCAACATGGCCGGATTGCAGCATCTCGGCCAGCGCCACTTCATCGACCAGACCGCCACGGGCACAGTTGATGATCCGTACACCCTTTTTGGTTTTGGCCAGATTCTCGCGGCTCAGGATGTTGCGAGTCTGATCCGTCAGCGGCACATGCAGGGTGATGAAATCGGCACGCGCCAGCAGTTCATCCAGCTCGACCTTTTCGACGCCCATCTTAGAGGCTTTCTCTTCGCCCAGATAAGGATCATAGGCGACAACCTTCATCTTCAGGCCCAACGCGCGTTCGCACACGATGCCACCAATGTTGCCGGCACCGATCACGCCCAGTGTCTTGTTGGTCAGCTCGATCCCCATGAACTTGGACTTTTCCCACTTGCCCGCATGGGTCGAGGTGCTGGCCTCGGGGATCTGCCGCGCCACGGCGAACATCATCGCGATGGCGTGTTCGGCGGTGGTGATCATGTTGCCGAAGGGTGTGTTCATCACGATCACACCTTTTTTCGAGGCCGCCTCTTTGTCGACATTGTCGGTGCCGATCCCGGCGCGGCCGATGACCTTCAGCCTGTCGGCTTTTTCCAGAAGGGTCGGTGTGACCTTGGTGGCCGAACGGATGGCGAGACCGTCATATTGACCGATCACCTCGGCCAGCTTGTCCTTGTCTTTGCCAAGCTCGGGCATGAAATCCACGTCGATGCCACGGTCGCGGAAAATTTGCACTGCGGTTTCGCTGAGCTTGTCGGATACCAGTACTTTGGGAGCCATTTTGCTTGGTCCTTTGAATTCTTCAGGGGGATAGCGGGCTGACGCCCGCCCTAAAACGGTGATGGGGTAGGCCGGGCTTCAGCCCGGCACATGAAACTCAGGCAGCCTGCGCCTGCGCTTTGATCTCGGTCGCAAAGGCCCAGGCCAGCCAGGGCAGCATCGCCTCGATATCCGAGGTTTCAACCGTACCGCCGCACCAGATGCGCAGACCTGCTGGCGCGTCGCGATAGGCGCCGATATCCAGCGCGATATTCTCGGTCTCAAGCCGCTTGGCGACTGCCTTGGCAAAGGCTGCACCGTCCTGAATACGCGCATCGGTGAACTTCAGGCAGACCGAAGTGTTCGACCGTGTCGCCTCATCCTCGGCCAGGTTTGCGATCCAGCCGTTCTGGTCGCAGAACGCGTGTACCGCACCCGTATTGGCATCCGCCCGCGCGATCAGCCCCTGCAATCCGCCCACCGAGCGGGCCCAGTCCAGCGCAAACAGATAATCCTCAACCGCCAGCATTGACGGTGTGTTGATCGTTGCCCCGGTAAAGATGCCCTCGATCAGCTTGCCACCCTTGGTCAGGCGGAAAATCTTGGGCAGCGGCCATGCGGGGATATAGCTTTCCAGCCGTTCAACCGCACGCGGGCTGAGGATCAGCATCCCGTGGGCTGCTTCGCCGCCCAGCACTTTCTGCCAGCTGAAGGTCGTTACATCCAGCTTGTCCCAGGGCAGATCCATCGCAAAGGCCGCCGAGGTTGCATCACAGATCGTCAGGCCCTGGCGATCATCGGCAATCCAGTCGCCATTGGGCACCCGAACACCCGAGGTGGTGCCGTTCCACGTAAAGACCACGTCATTTGCGAAATCGACCGAGGCCAGATCAACGATCTGCCCGTAATCCGCGGTTTTCACCTCGGCGTCGATTTTCAACTGCTTGACCACATCGGTCACCCAGCCGGACCCAAAGCTTTCCCAGGCCAGCATCTCGACCTTGCGCTCACCCAGCAAAGACCACAGCGCCATTTCAACCGCGCCAGTGTCCGAGGCGGGAACGATGCCAACGCGGTAATCCGCCGGAATGCCCAGAATCTCGCGCGTGCCTTCGATGGCCGCCTTCAGCTTGTCCTTGCCGACAGCGGCGCGGTGCGACCGGCCCAATGCGGCATCGGCCAGTTTTGTCAGGTCAAATGTGGGGGGTTTGGCACAGGGGCCCGAAGAAAAGCGCGGATTGGCCGGCCGCGTCGCCGGTTGTTCGATCGTCATGTGTATTACCCTTCCAGATACACGCCCCTCGTTGGGGAGGGGTGTCCCACGGACAGACCTAGGGGGCCTTCGCATCTGCAGCAAGCGGAAAAGACGCTTTACCGGGTAAAAACGACATCTGAAACGGGCACAAATCAGAACACGCGTTTCCGATTGGCGAAAAACCCCGCCGATGTTTCGGCGGGGTTTGTCTGTGTTACTCAGCGGCGTCTTCGTATTCTGTCATTGGTGGGCATGTGCAGACGAGGTTTCGGTCGCCGTATGCGTTGTCGACGCGGTTGACGGGGGACCAGTATTTGTC
>NZ_JBQFYZ010000009.1:0-140866 GCF_056541905.1 Ruegeria sp. AF5 | reverse complement strand
AGCCGGGTTCGGTGACACCGCACACCAAGTTCGAAGCCGAAGCCTATATCCTGACCAAGGAAGAAGGCGGCCGTCACACCCCGTTCTTCGCGAACTACCGTCCGCAGTTCTACTTCCGGACCACTGACGTGACCGGCACCGTGACCCTGGCGGAAGGCACCGAGATGGTCATGCCCGGCGACAACGTGTCGTTCGGCGTTGAGCTGATTGCACCGATCGCGATGGAAAACGGCCTGCGCTTTGCGATCCGCGAAGGCGGCCGCACCGTCGGCGCCGGCGTCGTGTCGAAAATCATCGAGTAATCGGTAGGCCGGGCTTCAGCCCGGCACATCGGTGAACAAACAAAGGCCGCTCCATAAGGGGCGGCCTTTTTTAGGCTTTTCTATCGAAGACCGTCGACCTACCCGTAGGCCGGGCTTCAGCCCGGCGCGTCTATGACCCTAATGAAGGCCACGACCAGAACGTCAAGGCAGGGCGCATCCCGACCGACGAATTCAAAGAAGTCTAGCTTTGCGTGAAAAGTAAAATACTCTGTCGAGAGCGGGCGGCTCAGCCCAACCCGCCTTCAGCTGCGGCCCGTACGGCCCGAATATTCTCACCGTAAACCTCGGGCTGATCAACTGATCCGCCTTTGAACACGGCAGACCCGGCCACCAGCACATCAGCCCCCGCTGCGGCAACAAGGGGTGCTGTCTGGGGATCAACTCCGCCGTCGATCTCGATATGCACCGGGCGGTCACCGATCATCTGGCGCAATTTGCGGATCTTGCCGGTCATGTCGATGAACTTCTGGCCGCCAAAGCCGGGGTTCACGGTCATGACGCAGACCAGATCGGTGAGGTCCAGAAGATGCTCGACCGCTTCAGCCGGGGTGCCCGGGTTCAGGGCGACGCCTGCCTTCATGCCTGCGGCGCGGATCGCTTGCAGCGTGCGGTGGGTGTGGGCCCCCGCCTCGACATGCGCGGTCAAAATGTCTGCACCTGCATCAGCGTAGGCCTGGATGTATGGATCGACCGGCGTGATCATCAGGTGCACGTCCATGACCGTCTTTACATGCGGGCGGAAGGCTTTGACGGCTGGCGGGCCAAAGGTCAGGTTCGGGACGAAATGGCCGTCCATTACGTCAACATGGACCCAATCCGCGCCCTGCGCCTCGATGGCCTGAATTTCCTGCCCGAAATTGGCAAAGTCGGCGGACAGAATGGACGGCGCGATCTTGATGGTGCGGTCAAAGCTCATATTGGCCTCGTATCAGCTGAAGAGTCGCGGATGCGTATACCCGTGAGGCGGAGCGATGGATACCCCCCGCGCGTGTCGGGTCGTTACAAAACTTTCACTACGCTGACACATATCCGTTGAACGGCATCTGTAGCAGTCCGCCAACATGAATTGGGGGTGGCACGTGCTGCGTATCAAGAAACTGACCAAACGCTTTGGTGACAATGTTGCCGTGAATGCCGCGACGCTGGATGTGGACAAGCCATGCATGATCGGGATCATCGGACGGTCGGGCGCGGGTAAGTCCACCCTGCTGCGGATGATTAACCGCCTGACGGATGCCAGCGAAGGCGAAATCCTGTTTGAAGGCCGGGACATCACCCAACTGAAAGGCCGTGACAAACGCGCCTGGCAGGCTGATTGCGCGATGATTTTCCAACAGTTCAACCTGGTGCCGCGCATGGATGTGGTTTCGAACGTGCTGCATGGCACGCTCAACCGTCATTCCACGCTGGCCGCTATGTTCAACCTGTTCCCAATGGATGAAATTCACCGTGCCATCGACATTCTGGACCGGTTGGGAATTGCGGAGCACGCTCCGAAACGGGCCGAGGCCTTGTCGGGCGGCCAGCAACAGCGCGTGGCGATTGCGCGGGCGCTGATGCAGGACCCGAGGATTATTCTGGCAGATGAACCAATTGCCTCACTGGACCCGATGAATGCACAGGTTGTGATGCAGGCGCTGCGCCGCATCCACGAAGAAGATGGCCGTACCGTTATCGCCAACCTGCACACACTGGACACTGCACGTCGCTATTGCGACCGCGTGGTTGGGATGCGCGACGGGCGCATCGTGTTCGATGGGCTGCCCGAGCAACTGACCACTGGCGTCGCCCGCGAGATCTATGGTGCCGATGCCAGCTTTTCGGAAGAAGCGACATCAACGGAAATCGAAACGCTCGACGCCACGCGAAAGGCGCTGATGGAAGCAGAAGCAACCATTTGAGCCGTCCCAACCCCTTTCATCGCCCGGCCCGATGAGAGGCCGGGGTTATCAAACTGGAGAGAGACAGATGAAAAAACTGATTGCTGCCTTGGTCGCAACCACAACACTGGCCGCACCGGTCATGGCTGAAGAAATCAGCGAGTTTCGTATCGGCATTCTGGGTGGCGAGAACGCTCAGGACCGGATGAGCAAAAACGAGTGTCTGCGCGAATACACCGAAGAACTTTTGGGCGTTCCGACCAAATTGTTTGCCCCTGCCGACTATAACGGAGTGATACAGGGGCTGCTGGGCGGCACGATTGATGTCGCCTGGCTGGGTGCGTCGGGCTATGCCAAAACCTATCTGAGCGACCCCGAAGCGGTTGAGCCGGTACTGGTCAAGGTGAACACCGATGGCGGTTACGGCTATTACTCGGTTGGTTTTGCACGCAAGGACAGCGGCATCACCTCGCTTGAGGACATGAAGGGCAAGGTTTTTGGCTTTGGTGACCCGAATTCGACCTCGGGTTATCTGATCCCGTCGATCGAGATTCCCCAGGCCACCGGAGCAACCATGGAATCGGGTGACTATTTTGCTGAGGTGAAATTCACCGGCGGTCACGAGCAGACCATCGTTGCGGTGAACAACGGTGACGTTGATGGCGGTGTGACCTGGGCTGATGGTCTCGGCGAGTGGGAAGACGGCTATCAGTCGGGCGCGCTGCGCCGCGCTGTGGATGCTGGTCTGGTCGACATGAACGATCTGGTCGAGATCTGGAAATCGGCACCGATCCCGGAAGGCCCGGTTGTACTGCGCAAGGCTCTGCCCGAGGATGTCAAAGTTCAGGTTACCGAATTGTGGAACACGCTGGATGAAAAAGACCGCGAATGCTTCTATGGTGTGGCTGCGGGTGAAGCCAAGAGCTTTGATCCTATCACGCATGAGGCCTACGAGGTCATCATCGAAGCGCGCAAGCTGAAGTCCAACTAAAACTGAATATCCAATGATCGGGGTCTGGTGATGTACCGGACCCCGTTTTTCTTCAGGAGCATTCCATGACAGACCTTACCGCAGGGTCCTTATCCGTCGATCAGATCCGCAACGACTATACAGCGATGACACGACGCAAGCGGGTCTATGGCGGCATCCTCCTGATCCTGTTCCTGTCGTTGATGGCGGCAGGGTTTCGCACAGCTGACAACCGGAATGCCGGCAGCTTTGTCGATGGTTGGCACCGTATTCTTGATTACCCCACAGAGGTTCTGTCCGAGGCGTGGGAAAAGATTGCTGAAATGCCAGCCAATTTGGTCTCGTTCTTCCCGGCTCTGGTCGAGACAATCAACATCGCGGCGGCGGCGACGCTTGTTGGCACAATTGTCGGGACGTTTCTCGCCCTGATGTCGACACGCGGCATGGCGCTGTGGCCGTCATTTATCCCGCTGTTTCGCCGAATATCAGACATCTGCCGCGCCATTCCCGAGATCGTGATTGCGTTGGTTCTGATCTTCATTCTGGGCGGTGGCCCGGTTCCCGCGATGATCGCTATTGCGATTCACACAGCTGGCGCATTGGGCAAACTGTTTTCCGAAGTGAACGAGAATGCCTCGCTGAAACCGGTGGAAGGGCTGCATTCTGTCGGTGCCAACTGGTCACAGCGGATGTATCTGGGGGTGATCCCGCAGGTCGGGCCGAACTATGTCAGCTATGCGCTGCTGCGGTTCGAGATCAATATCCGTGCCTCGGCCATTCTTGGATTTGTCGGGGCGGGCGGTCTGGGTTACGAGCTGCGCAATGCCATGTCCTGGGGGCAAGGGCGTTATGACGAAGCCGCGGCCATCTTCATTCTTCTGTTCGTTACAATCGTGGTCGTCGACCAGCTGTCTGGCTACCTTCGCGACCGTCTGACCCACGGCTCGGAAAAAGGAGCTTTGGCATGAGCACTTTCGCAACCAATTTGACTGTTGATGACCTCAAAGCCGAAGCAGATCGCTTGTTCAACCGCAAAAGGTTGATGAATTTCGGGTTGCCTGCTCTGGTTTTCGTCTATCTGGTCTATGTCTTCTTTGCTTTTGACGTGTCGGGCCTTGTGGGGCGCGCAAACTGGGCAAATGGCAAGACGCTGGTGGCAGACAGCTATAGCTACAAAACGCATGTCGCGCGGGATAATCGCACCGGTGAAGTGTCTGTCGCCATCGAGGGTGAGCGCAAGGGCGCTTACCCTGAGGGTCAGGCGCCGGAGTGGGTGGCACTGGGCGAGACGACCGTGATCGACCTTGAAAAGGGCCATGTGGTGCGTTTCGGTGCGCAGACGGTGGAATATGACATTCCCGGCTATGGCACCATTCGCGCGACGCCCACGCGTTCGGCCGGTGTACAGGCCGAGTTGCCGGAGGGCGAGGTTCCGGAGTGGATCAATGTCTCTAAAAACCGGCTGTCTGTGACCACGGACGCAGGTCGTTTGACTGTCACCCGCAACCGGTCCGAGGTGTTCCGCTATTTCACGGGGTGGGAATTGTTCTGGTTCACGCTGGACAGTCCTTATTTCGGCAAGTCCTTCCCGGAACTGGCCGGACGCGCGACATCGGGCGAGGCGAGTGCGATCTTTAGTGATTTCTGGACCAACAAGATGTGGCGCCATCAGGATGTGGCCTGGGCCATCTTCGAGACGATGCTGATGGCATTTCTGGGCACGTTTGGCGCGGCGATTGTGGCCCTGCCATTGGCCTTCCTTGCGACGCGCAATTTCAACCGGATGACATCCATCCGCTTTGCGACACGACGTGTATTCGATTTTGTGCGCGGCGTAGACGCGTTGATCTGGACTGTGGTTCTGGCCCGCGCCTTTGGCCCCGGCCCGTTGACCGGTGCGCTTGCCATTCTGGTGACAGACACCGGGACATTCGGCAAGATATTCTCGGAAGCGTTGGAAAACGTGGATCAGAAGCAGATCGAAGGTGTGCAGTCCACGGGTGCGAACGCCCCGCAACGGTATCGGTTCGGCGTTATCCCTCAGGTCACGCCTGTTTTGCTGAGCCAGCTTTTGTACTTTCTCGAATCCAACACCCGCAGTGCGACGGTGATCGGTGCAATCACGGGGGGCGGTATTGGCTTGCTGCTGACGCAGGCAATCATCACGCAGAAAGACTGGGAAGAGGTCGCCTACTACATCATCCTGATCATTCTGATGGTGATGTTGATGGATTGGTTTTCGGGCTGGCTGCGCAGTCGTCTGATCCAGGGCGAGTCGGGTAAAAAGCGCAGACTGCGCACGCCCGACCCCAAACCGTTCCTGTTGCCCTGAACCGGGTTAGGAGTGGCAAGAAAACGGCACGGTTCAGTGCGGCGCAACCGTTTGAAAAAGCGTCACAGAGCTTTTGCACGACCGTTCATCCGATTGCCGGGACAACGCTGGCCCAAAGGCAGTTTATCCGGATTTCGCGCCACGCCCAACGGGATGAGACCCCCGGCAGGAGGTCGACGTCAGGCGGGAGAGGTTGTGGTTTACTCTTCGTTTAGCGTCAGCGTGACACGCTCACCAGCAAAGACGGTTCGACCATATTCGACGGGTGCGCCGTCCGGGTCCACGTTGACACCGATCGAAAACAGCACCGGGGCACCTTCGGACAGTTGCAGGTGAAGGGCTTGCGTTGCTGTCGCACCGCGCGCGGTCAATCGGGTCGAGATGCGGGTGTAGTCCGCGATACCGCTGCGTTGCAGGGCTTTTGTTACTGACTGGGTCTCGGTCAGCGCCTGCAACAGGTTTGGAAAGCGTTCTGCCGGGAAGACGCTTTGAAAAACGGCTATGGGCTGCCCATCCGCCAGCGATAACCCGTCATAGACATGCACCGGGTCCCCTTTGCACAGACCCAATGCTTCGGCTTCGGCTTCATCTGCCGCGCGTGTGGTCAGGGCCAGAATTTTCTTTCCCGGTATCTTGCCGCTGGCCGAGACATTCTTGTGATATCGAACCCTTTTGCCAATCGGATAGTCGGTTGGCCGCGCCGCCACAAAAACGCCCGCACCGCGCCGGGCATGAACCAGACCTTGTTCCGACATGTCAGCCAACGCGCGCCGCACCGTGTGGCGGTTGACACCGTATTTGGCGGCCAGCTGAGCTTCGGTCGGCAGGCGGTCACTGGTTTGATACCGCCCTTCGGCAATGTCCGAGGTCAGGCGCAGGGCGATGCTTTTCCAGATCGGCGTTTTGCTCATGTCACCAAATCTTCACACAGTTGGAGATTGCGTGTTGCGCACACGCGGGTTAATATTTGTCTAGTTGTATAGTTTAGATAGACAACCCGGCCAAGAGGCTTTGATGACAGATCAGACAGAATTCGCGATCGGGGCGCGCAGGGATTGGATGGGTTTGCTGGCCCGTGCACCTGACGACACCCTGATGACCTTGTGGGACGGGATTGAGACCCGCCCGAGCTTTGACTGGCTGCGCCGCCCCGAGGTCGGGAGCGTGATGGTGCGTGGTCGCACCGGCGGCACCGGAGCACCGTTCAATCTGGGCGAAATGACGGTCACGCGCTGTTCTGTGGTGTTGCAGGATGGAACGGTTGGTCACGGTTATGTTCAGGGTAGATCGAAACCCAAGGCCGAAGCCGCAGCATTGATTGATGCGATGATGCAGACCGGGGCAGCGGATGAGGTGCAGGCGCGGCTGCTCGACCCGCTTCAGCAGCAAATGCAGGCGGTCAAAAGCACTCGCGCGGCCAAGGCAGCGGCCACCAAGGTTGAGTTTTTCACGCTTGTTCGGGGGGAAGATTGATGGCCGCGCAAACACAGTTTTCCGGGGGCTTTGAAAACGCACCTGTCGATGCTGCACATGCGTTCCGCGCTGCGATGACCGTCATGGCATGCCCGGGCGACATACGTGTGCTATCGGGCGGCGAACCTCCAGCGCCCCTGTCCGTGGCGGCCGGTACACTGCTGCTGACGCTGTGCGACCCCGAGACCAGGGTTCACCTGGCCGGAGGCACCGATACCGCCGCAATCCGCAATTGGCTGACATTCCACACGGGCGCCCCGCTCGTATCCGCAGCAAAGGCTGATTTTGCCGTTGGCACGTGGGAGGCATTGGGACCGCTTAACGCCTATCGCATCGGAACGCCGGAATACCCGGATCGTTCGGCTACCCTGATTGTGGAATGCGACCGGCTAGAGCAGAGCGGTGCCATTCTGAGCGGCCCCGGCATCAAAAAGACCGCGCGCCTGTCTCTGCCGGGTATCCCGGCGCTTCAGGGGAATGCGATGCTCTATCCTCTGGGGTGCGATTTCTTTTTTACCTGCGGCAACAGGGTTGCGGCCCTGCCACGCAGCACGCAGATCACGTCGGAGGCGTAAGCGATGTATGTTGCTGTCAAAGGGGGTGAAAAAGCCATCGAGAACGCCCACGCCTGGCTGGCCGAAGAACGCCGGGGCGCGACCGATGTGGCAGAACTGAGCCTTGCACAGATCCGCGAACAGCTAAGCCTTGCAGTGAACCGGGTCATGGCGGAAGGCTCGCTATATGACCCCGACCTGGCTGCGCTGGCGATAAAGCAGGCGCGGGGCGATCTGATTGAGGCGATCTTTCTGATCCGCGCCTATCGCACCACGCTGCCGCGTTTTGGCCATTCCAATCCGGTCGAAACAGGTGAGATGGCCTGCGACCGTCGGATTTCGGCCACGTTCAAAGATGCACCCGGTGGGCAGGTTCTGGGGCCGACGTTCGACTATACCCATCGTTTGCTGGATTTCAAACTGGCCGCGGATGGTGATGTCCCGAAAGTTCCGGAAGGTTCAGCGCGGCAAGAACCGACGCCGCATATCACTGAATTCCTGAAAGACGAGGGCCTCATTCAGGACGAGCCGACAAGTGATGACAACCCCGGCGACCTGACGCGCGAACCGATGGAATTCCCCGCCAATCGCCCGTTGCGCCTGCAATCGCTGACACGCGGGGATGAGGGTTTCGTGCTGGGCATGGCTTATTCCACCCAGCGCGGTTACGCACGCAACCACGCGTTTGTGGGTGAATTGCGGATCGGCAAGGTTGCTGTTGAAATGGACATCCCCGAGTTGGGTTTTGCCATAGATATCGGCGAGGTCGAACTGACCGAGTGTGAGACGGTGAACCAGTTCAAGGGTTCAAAAACCGAGCCGCCTCAGTTCACGCGCGGTTATGGTCTGGTCTTTGGTCAATCCGAACGAAAAGCCATCGCGATGGCCTTGGTTGATCGCGCGCTGCGGTGGAAGGAACTGGGCGAAGACAATCTGGGCGCGCCTGCGCAGGATGAAGAATTTGTTCTGAGCCACGCGGACAACATTCAGGCGACCGGTTTTCTCGAACACATCAAGCTGCCGCATTACGTGGATTTTCAGTCCGAGCTTGAACTGGTCCGCAAACTGCGCCGCGAGGCTGACGCGCGGATCACGTCAAAGGAGGCTGCGGAATGAAAGCTGTCGTTTTTGATATCGGCAACGTTTTGATCCAGTGGGATCCGCATTTGGCATGGCTGGATGAGATGGGTAGCCGCGAGGCGGTGGCAGAGTTTCTCACTCGTATCGATTTCCCCGAACGTAATCTGCGGGCCGATGGCGGTGAGGATTTCGCTGATCTGGCTGCTGAACTGGAAGATGCTGACGACCAGCGACGTCTGAGTTCTTATGTTGAGCGCTATGCCATGACCGTCCCACACAAGATCGAGGGAACTTGGCGATTGCTCCATCGTTTGAAAGAACAGGGCACCCCGGTTCATGCGATCACCAACTGGTCAGCGGAAACATGGCCCGTTGGTGTTGGTGTGCATCCTGAGCTGGGCGAGGTCTTTGGCGTGACCGTAGTGTCAGGTCAGGAAAAGCTTTTGAAACCGCAGCCCGAGATTTTCCGTCGGATGTGCGACCGGGCCGATCTTTCCCCTCAGAACTGTATCTTTGTCGATGATAGCCCAAGAAACGTGGATGGAGCCCGCGCCGTTGGCATGGACGCCATACATTTTACCAGCCCTCAGGCCTTTGAAGTAGCCTTAACTGCGCGGGGACTGCTATGAGCGCGTACAACTTTGCATATTTGGACGAACAAACCAAACGGATGATCCGCAGGGCCATCCTGAAGGGCCTGGCTATTCCAGGGTATCAGGTGCCCTTTGCCAGCCGTGAAATGCCGATGCCTTATGGCTGGGGCACCGGAGGGGTGCAGGTCTCGGCCGCGACGCTGACGCCTGAGGATACGCTCAAGGTCATCGATCAGGGTGCGGATGACACGACCAACGCAGTGTCGATCCGCAAGTTCTTTGAAAAGACCGCAGGTGTGGAGACGACCGAGGAAACCGAGAAGGCGACGGTGATCCAGACCCGCCACCGCATCCCCGAGGCGAAGCTGCGCGAAGATCAGATTATCGTTTATCAGGTGCCGATTCCGGAACCTCTGCGCTTCCTCGAGCCGCGTGAGACCGAGACACGCAAGATGCACAGCCTTGAAGAATATGGGCTGATGCATGTGAAGCTATATGAGGATATCAGCCAGCACGGGGCGATCTCGACCGCTTACGCCTATCCGGTGAAAGTGTCTGGCCGCTATGTGATGGACCCGTCCCCGATCCCGAAATTCGACAACCCGAAGCTTGAAATGGATGCAATCCAGCTGTTCGGTGCCGGGCGCGAGCAGCGCATCTACGCAGTGCCGCCACATACCAGGGTCGTGAGCCTCGATTTCGAGGATTACCCGTTCGAGGCCACCAAGGCCGATCATCCCTGTGACCTGTGCGGGGCCGAGGACAGCTATCTGGATGAAGTCATTTTGGATGATGCGGGCAACCGAATGTTTGTCTGTTCGGACACTGATTATTGCCGGTCGCGCCGCGCGGCCGGCCATGTGGGCCGCTTGGCCGAGGAGAACGCAGCATGACCCCCCTGTTGCAGGTCAACGGCATCGAAAAGCTCTATGGTGCGCGGATCGGATGCACGGATGTAACTTTTGATCTCTACCCCAGTGAGGTGATGGGAATTGTCGGCGAAAGTGGCTCGGGCAAGTCGACCCTGCTGAATTGTTTGGCGGGTCATCTGGTGCCCGATGCGGGGCAGGTGATCTTTGACACGCGCGCGAACGGACCGGTGGATACGGTGACCATGTCGGAGCCCGAACGCCGGATGTTGAGCCGTACCGACTGGGCCTTTGTGCATCAGCATGCACGTGACGGGCTGCGGATGTCAGTTAGTGCCGGAGGCAATATTGGTGAACGGCTGATGGCCGTGGGCGAGCGCCACTATGGTGACATCCGAGACAAGGCCATTGACTGGCTGGGCCGGGTCGAGATCGAGGCGGCGCGCGTTGATGACCGGCCCACCGCGTTTTCGGGCGGGATGCAGCAACGTTTGCAGATCGCCCGTAATCTGGTGACTGGCCCGCGACTGGTGTTCATGGACGAACCGACCGGGGGGCTGGATGTCTCGGTTCAGGCGCGATTACTGGACCTCTTGCGCGGCTTGGTGCGTGAAATGGGGCTGAGCGCGATCATCGTGACCCATGATCTTGCTGTGGTGCGCCTGTTGGCCGACCGGTTGATGGTGATGAAGGATGGTCATGTGGTTGAGGCCGGGCTGACCGATCAGGTGCTGGATGATCCCCAACACGCCTATACGCAACTGCTAGTGTCCAGCGTTCTGCAGGTTTGAGTATTTGGGAAAAGGTGAAGCAATGATTGAACTGATCAATGTGAGCAAAAGCTTTACCCTGCACAATCAGGGCGGTGCTGTTATCCCGGTGATGGAAGGCGCGTCGTTGAGGGTTGAACCGGGTGAGTGCGTTGCTTTGACCGGGGCGTCTGGTGCGGGCAAGTCCACGCTGATGCGCGTGATTTATGGCAACTACCTGGCGGCCTCTGGTCAGGTGCTGGTTGGAGGTCTGGACGTGGCAAAAGCCGAGCCGCGCCAGATCTTGACCCTCCGCCGGGAAACGCTGGGCTATGTCAGTCAATTCCTGCGGGTCGTGCCGCGTGTGCCGACGCTGGACGTTGTGGCAGAGCCTTTGCTGGCCGTGGGTTGCGACAGAATTGAGGCGCTGGAGAAATCAGCCGGGTTGCTGAAGCGGCTGAACATTCCTGAGCGCTTGTGGACCCTGAGCCCTACAACCTTTTCGGGTGGCGAACAGCAGCGGGTGAACATTGCACGTGGCTTTGCCCATGACTACCCGGCGATGTTGTTGGACGAACCGACGGCAAGTCTGGATGCGCAGAACCGCGAAACCGTGTTGTCGCTGATTGAAGAGGCAAAAGGGCGTGGCGCGGCGATTGTCGGGATATTCCACGACCTTGATGCACGTGAGAGTGTCTGTGACCGCGAAGTCAATGTCGCTGACTTCACACCGGAACTGGCGGCATGACACTTGCCCCTGTCATAGCGATTGTTGGCCCTTCGGGCGTTGGCAAGGACAGTGTCATGGAAGCGTTGGAGGCACAGGCACCTGGCGTCCGGCGCGTGCGGAGGGTGATCACCCGCCCCGCAGGCGAACAAGGCGAGGATTTTGACCGGGTTTCGGTTGCAGAGTTCCAGCAGATGGAACAGGCAGGCGCTTTTGCGCTGAGCTGGCCTGCGCATGGTCTGTTCTATGGTATCCCGGACGAGATTTTGCGACAGCGTCAGGGGGCGAATGCGGTTCTGGTCAATCTTTCCCGCAGCGTTCTTTTGCAGGCGCAGAAGGTGTTTGGAGATCTGATCGTGATCTCTCTGACAGCAGATGCCGGGATTTTGGCGAGGCGCCTGTCCGCGCGGGGACGGGAAAGCGCAGAAGAGCAGGCGCGGCGGTTGTGTCGCGCCAACGCGGAGTTGCCGGATGGTCTGAACCGGGTCATCGAAGTCGACAATTCCGGCACGCTGGAAGACACGGTCGCCGAAATCCTGCGCCGTCTTCAACCGGAAAGCGCGTAGCGATGGATCAGGTGAAACCTCCCATCTTCCGTCTCGCCCACCAGGGCAAGATCAGTGATCTGGAAGGGCTGTGGCAGCAAAGGGCTCAGATGGGTTTGCAGTGCTTCTTGGGTTGCCCTGAGGGTTGGTTTGTCCAGTTTGCCGCTGAGCGTGATGTGAAATCGAAACGCGTCCAGCACGTAGGGATAGCCCCATTGGATCAGATTGTCGTCCTGTTCGGGGGTCAGCCCGGCGGTGCGGCGGCGCGTCAGTTCGGCCTGAGTGGCAGGTGCGCGAAACCGATCGAGGTCGCGAACACAGGCCGCGGCCAGCGCATTCAGCGCCTGCGTTTCACCCAGCGGGCACAGGGCCAGAAACCGGCCAAGGCGGGCAATTTCCAGACCATCGAGTGTGACAGGCTGCCGAGTTGCAGCCAGCGCAATGCACGCCTGATGCAATGCGTCAAAGGTCAGGCCATCGCGCAACCGGAACGGCGGTTTCAGGGTCGCGTGCAGCCCGTATTTGCGCGGCACCTCAGTGACGGAGGCAATGTCGATGCCACCCATGATCGGATGCGCGACCTGCATTCCTTTTGCCATGTCCCAGCCCAGCCAACTGGTCGCAAATTTCGTCCAGGCCGCCCCGGCGGGTGGCGCAAAATAGATCGCGTATCGCGTGAATGTCACATTGGCCTCCTATTAAGTGGCCTTCCAATACCTCAGATTGCGTGAAGTTCAGATGACAGAAGACTTGATCCTTGCCAATGCCACGCTTGTGTTGCCGAATGAAACCGTGACCGGTTGTGTTCGAATTGCGGGTGACACTATCATCGAAATCGACACCGGGCGTGCAGTTCCCGCTGGTGCGATAGATTGCGAAGGCGACTATGTCAGCCCGGGTCTTGTCGAGTTGCACACGGATAATCTTGAACGCCATATTCAGCCGCGCCCCAACGTGCATTGGCCCCATGCTGCCGCCATTTTGGCCCACGACGCGGAACTGGCCAGCGTGGGGATCACAAGTGTGTTCGATGCGATGCGGGTTGGTTCGATCCCTTCCGGCGCCGGACGGTACAGAAAATATGCCCGCGGCCTGTCGCGGGAGTTGTGGGATCTGCGCGAGCAGGATGCGCTTAAGATCAGCCATTTCCTGCATTTGCGGGCAGAGGTCTGTTCTGAGACACTGATCGAGGAACTGGACGAGTTTGGACCCGAGGACAGGGTTGGTCTTGTGTCCATCATGGATCACACCCCCGGCCAGCGTCAGTTTCGCGACATGGGCAAGTTGCAATCCTATCTGAAGGGCAAATATGCCATGGACGATGATACGTTCTTTCAGCATGTAGCCCAGCTGAAAGGCCTTCGGGATCGCAACGGTGATGTGCACGAGGTCGAAACCGTCAAAGCCGCGCGCCGATTTGGAGCCGTTCTTGCCAGTCATGACGATACGACCGAAGATCAGGTGAAGGTCTCGGCGGGTCACGGCATTCGGCTGGCTGAGTTCCCCACAACGGTTGAGGCCGCAAGAGCGTGCCATGATCGCGGCATCAAGGTCATGATGGGTGCGCCAAACGTTGTTCGCGGAGGCTCTCATTCCGGGAATGTTGCAGCCCGAGAATTGGCCGAGCTTGGGCATCTGGACGTAATGTCCTCGGATTACGTGCCGTCGGCCTTGTTATTGTCTGCGGTCATGCTGGGTGAAATGTGGGGCGATATGGCGCGTGGGATGAAGACCGTCACATTGGCCCCGGCGCAGGCCGCCGGGCTTGGGGATCGTGGCGAGTTGCGCGCCAATGCCCGCGCCGATGTTATCCGTTTCCGGATGCGCGCAGGTGTGCCAGCCCTCACCTCGGTTTGGGCGCGCGGTCGCCGTGTAGCGTAATCAGGCCGTATAGAACAGGTAACGGTCCGGTGCGATCGTCTCGGGCCCTTTGATCTGGTTGAAGCCGACAAGGGGCTGGCCGGAAATCAACAACCCACCGGGCTGCATGACTTGCGCGATCAACGGGCTGAGGCGTGCGGCTTCGGCCACATCTTCGTGTTTGATGCCGCGTCCGAAATCATAATGCGCCAATGCGAACCTGTGCCCCTCGGCCATCAGCCTCTGCAGCATGGGTTCAGCTTCGCCTTGCAGGAAATCTTCGGCCGGTGGCGTGCTGTCAGGATGGCATTGCAGCACACGATCCATCACCCAGATCCGGCGGTTCGGCAGGATCTCTCGCAGGTGGTCATAGGTGCGACCATTGCCTAGCCCCATATCCAGCACGTCGCCAGTTTGGTCACTGATCTGTTCGGCTGCCCAGTTCAGCCCGTCGCGCTGAGCCGTCAATCGGCGCAGCATGGAATCCAGTCGGCTCATGACGATGTCCTCATTCTTTCTTTGGTGCGACCCAGGGTGTGGCAGGACCGTCCAGCAGATGTTTCAGCAGCGCCTCGGTAAAGGCCCAGATGTCCTGATCATGGACCAGGTGATGGGTCAATACTCCAAAAGGCTCGGCGTTGTCTGCGCGGCCTTCGCGCCTGTCCCGCAGGAGGTTGACTGTCTGCGCGATCAGGCGGTCCGGAGAGATCAGACTGCGTGAACCCCGCCAGTCAATCGGGTCAAGATGTGTGTTGACCTGCTCAAGCCCCGCAGCCGCCATTTCCGTTCTGCGGGGCGTTGCCGTGGAAAGAATGCGGTATCCCAGTGACGGAAGGTGTTCGATGACTTCTGGTGCAATGCGGTTCCACGGAGGGACAAACATCGGCCGCAGGGCGTTGCCGAACAAGGCGTCAAGGCATGACAATCCTGCCGCAGCATCCGCAACAACCTCGTCCAGCGGACGGTTGAGACGAAACTCGGCTTTCTTCTCACTGGCAGGCGCATGGTTCTTGTGGGACCACCCGTGGACCACAGGGATGAGAGTTTCGCCGCGCGCAACATAGTCAGCCAGCGCAGGGGTTGCCGCATGGGGAATGACGGCCAGATGTACCGGCAGGCCCAACTGTGCGGCCAGACCGGACAGGCGATCCAACCGCGATGTCGGAGCGATCGCGTCATCGTCTCGCCACCACAGCGGAAGCGACAGGCCCGCTGCACGCCAATGGGTCAGCTCGACCTCAAGTGGGTGCCAGTCCGGGTTCATTTACGCCGCTCCAGCAGGTGCTTGGCGATCTCCACCGTTTGGGCCGCGCCATCAAATCCAAAATCCTGCTGTGCGCGGGGTCCATCTGAAATGACACGCTCTACGGCCTGCGCCAATGCTTGCCCGCTCAGGGTTCGGCTGAGAAGCACCTCGATGGCTGGCAAACTCGACAGGCTTTGCCCACGCAGCCCCTGTTCAACCTCTTTGCCATCATCGAACGGGACAAAAACAGCGGGTGTTTCGCTTTGCAGAATATCCATGGCGGTGTTGTAGCCGCACATGCTGACCGATGCAGCCGCATGGGGCAGCATCTGGCGAAAATCCGGGCGCACGGGTTCCAGAATTGCCGAGGTTCCATCAGCCATTTGGGACAGCTCGTCTATTCTCGCCTTGGCATCCGTCCCGCCGACCAGCAGGCGCCAGCACCTGTTGGGCATCTGGCGGGCGGCCTCGATGGCCGCGCGAAAGATCGGTTGGCCCACAGAACCACCGCCTGCACTGACAAGGATTTCGCCCTGTCCAACGGCCTCGGGATGCGGTTGGGGCAGTTCTGGCGCTACAAAGCCGGTATAATGCAACCGTTCCGCCAATCGGTCCGACACCGGCCAACTGACCGAAAGCGGTGTGACACTTTCTGTCGAGTGAACAAGAATGCCGTCATAACAGCGGGTGACGATATCTTCTGTACGCTGGGCCTTGGCAGGTTTGGAAGGTGGGGCCAAAATATCGCGGATCGATCCCAGGATGACCGGAGGCTGAGGCAGGGCCCGTGCCGCATTCAGGGCCGCGTCGAATTCCGCTGCCAGAGACCGGCGACCAAAGGGGTAAAGCTCGGTTATCAGAATTTGCGGCTGAAAGCTGTTTACCGCCTGCACGATGGCTGTCACACGTGCGCGCCGATAATCCGCGTCAGCCTCGGCACCGCTTTCAGTCAGAAACCGGGTGAAATTGGTTCCATCTGATCTGAGCGGTGGCAAACCGAACAGGGTTAGCCCGCTGCTGTCCAGTTGAGGCGCAGGCATCCCGCCTGAGACGACCATGACTTGGTGGCCGTTATCCCGGAACGCCCGGCCCAACGTCAGGGCCCGGCTCAGATGCCCTGTTCCCAAAAGGTGCGTGACAACGATCATTACCTTCATGGCATCGGCCCATGTTTGATCAGGCGAACGGGGTCCGGGTCTGCGGTCATTGTGTCCATATCAACGATATACAGCCGATTGCGCTTGATCTTGAAGGGGGCGGGACCATCAAAATCCCAACCCCACGCCTGGGCGAGAATGACCCGCATGATGCCAATATGGCAGACCGCGACTGTATCCTGTCGCAGTCCGGACACCCAGGGGCGCAGCCTGGTCCAAACCTCGGCAGGGCTTTCACCGTGAGGCGGGCGAAATTCCCAGCTCCAGTCTTCGATATGGCGATACCCGCTGGTTTCATCGGCGATCAGGTCGACACCTCGAAGCCCCTCCCAGTCGCCCCAATTCATTTCAATCAGCGCGTCCGAGGTTTTCGTTGCGCGCCCAGACACGATCCGCGCCGTTTCACTGGCGCGCAGCAACGGGCTGGACCAGATATCAGCGGCGGCCCATGGGTCAGGCAAGCGATACCCGGCCAGTTCAGACCGCGCGTCGTCATCCAATGGAATATCACTGCGCCCCTGAATGCGCCCTGCGCGGTTCCAGTGGGTATGCCCGTGGCGAAGCAGTGCAAGACGGGTCATGATACATCCTTCAACAAGGGCCGTAGATGCGCCCACAATCGCTCGGTCGCCTGAGGCATAAGATGGCGCCGTGCCACATAGCTGCGCGCATTCGCCCCAAGCGCACGGCGCTGCGCGGTATCCTCCAGCAGGTTTTGCATGTGATCAGCAAGCCCTTTGGCCCCAGCATCAACCGATGGGTAAACCGCAGGTGCCAGCACATCCCGAACTCCGGGGCGGTCCTGTGCGATCACGGGCAGGCCTGTCGCCTGCGCCTCGAGATAGACCATCCCATAGGCTTCGTTCACGCCCGGCCAGACAAGCAGGGATGCGTGTTGGTAGATTTTCTGCAAGGCCGCCCGGTCGAGCTGGCCCAGAAAGTGCACCCGGCTTCCGAACGGCACCATCAACGCTTCAACATCCGGCCGCGCCGGACCGTCCCCCGCGATGTTCAGGTTCCAGTCACATGTCAGGTGCGAAAGGGCTTCGGCCAAAATCCGGTAGGACGCCAGCTTGTCCCCATGCCGCATCATTCCGACAGTCAGCATGGGGCCGTCCCCGGTCGTTGCCACAGGCAACACGGCTTCAGGCAGAAATGGCGGCAATTCAACCAGTGCCTGCTTGCCAAAACGGTCCCGTTCCAACGTAATCAGGTCATTGGCTGTGTGGTAGAAAATGATATCCGCTGCATCACACGCCTGATGCGCCGCTTGGGCAAAATCGGCCCACGGCCCGTTCAGCCTGCTTGATGCGCGCGTGCTTTCCAGTTGCACATATGGGATGCCGCGCGCCTGGCAGACCTTGGGGCCCAGCAAGTCGGGTGCTTTGTAGTAATTGTGATAAGTCACCCACAGATCTGTATCAAAGGGCAATTCGGCGCTCAGCCGCTGCGCTTCAATCTCAGCCGCGCGAACAAGGGTTCGCTGTAGGTCCCGGTCCCCGTTCTTGTCGTAGACGCGCAGGTCCGAAGCCAGTTCGACCTTATTCCCCTGCGCCGCCAAGGCCAGCATCAGGTTTCGCGCCATTTCGCGGTCGCCCGAGGGTTTCTGGCTGTCGGGGGATTTCATTGGCGCATAAAACGCAACCCGCGCCATTACGCGTCTTCCATGCTCAGGGTTTTCAGCCGTGCCGACAGCCGTGCAATACCAGGGTCCATTCGAAAATCTGCAATCAGACGGTCAAAGGCTGCACGCGCCATAGTTGCTGCCGTTTCCGGATCAGCGGCCAGTGCTGAAATGGCCGAAGCCAATGCAGCCGGGTCGTCATCAGACAACACGCCATGCGTTCCGGATTGGATGAACTCCGGTATGGCCGAAACCGGTGTCGACAGGATCGGCAATAGCTGCGATGCGGCCTCCATCAACACGTTTGGCAATCCGTCACGATCCCCATCCGCAGCAATCCGGCTGGGCAAGACAAACAGGTCGGCCCTGCGCATGGCATCGATCACCTCTGGCTGATCGCACGCTCCCCTCCAGGTGATGCGGTCCGTGATACCAGCAGCGCGCGCCTGCGCCCGTAGCGTGTCCCCAAGACCCCCGCCGCCAATGTGGGTCCAATGCCAGTTCAGGTTTTCCGGCAGCAGTGTGAAGGCCGCAATAAGACGGTCAAAGCCCTTCTTTTCAACCAGTCGTCCAACGGAAATCATGTGAAACGGATCGCCAGCGGCGCGTATCCTGCGTTTTGGCGGTTCGGGGAAGCGCGACAGGTCCAGACCGTGATAGATAAGCTCCACGCGGTTGGGGTCATCAGCTAGGCTGCGCAGGTGTTCCGCGCCGATTGCCGTGCAGGTGGCCCCGAAAGCGGCCCCATACGTTGCGGCCTGCAGCTTTTCACGCTTTTCCCAATCCGGTGAGGTCCAGATATCCTTGGCATGGGCAGAAAAGCTCCATGGCAGACCGCGCATGATGGCCGCATATCGGGCGACCGACGAGGGGGTGTGCATGAAATGGGCATAGAGCCCCTGCGTCTGGGCGGGTAACTCGGCGGCCAGAACACATGCTTGCCCGAACCGGCGGATGCGGTTCGGCGTCGGGTCGCGGCGCAGGTCGTGCCGCCAGATCTTGTAGGCTTCGGCATAGCCGGGCAGGGCTTGGGCGGCAGCGCGGGCCGCCCACACCCGCTGTGGCTCTTCATGCAGGTATTCTGGCAGATAGCGAACCTGCCCCGAGAAGCGGTCGTGCAAAGGGTGACGTTTGGTGTCGGTTGGATGGCGCAGGGACCAGATGTCAAATCGGTGCCCGGCTTCCTGCAAGGCAACAAGTTCCTGCGCGATAAATGTTTCGGACAGTCGCGGCCAGCCTTTGACCACAACCGCCAGATTGGGAGAGGCCGAGTTCATCCAGTGGCTCGTTTCTGTTCCCGTGTCAGCAGGCTGTCAATGCGGTCGGTGACATAGTCCAAACCATCCAGCAATCCGCTTTGGATGGCCTGCGACGGCACTGATTGGTGCGGCAGGTTGCGGATGGCACGGATCATTGCGTCAGGTGTCAGGCTGTCGCGTTGTTCGTCCAGCATCTTGACCAGCCCCAGCTCTTCTGCGCGTGAGGCCCGTATCCACTGTTCCAGACGGGGTGTGGTGCGTGGAACGATGACGGCCCGTTTGTCAAAGGACAGGACCTCGCAAAACGTGTTGTAGCCGCCCATGCAGACCACGCCTTCGGCCCCGGCAAACAACGTTTCGATCTGCGATTCAAATCCAACCGCGGTTACACGACCATTCAATGCGGCAACCCGTGCTTCGAATTCATTCCTCAATTCACCCGACAGGAATGGGCCATAGACCAGCACGGCACGCGGCGACAGGTCTGGGTCTTTCTCGTAGGCGGACAAGACGAGGTTGACCAACGCCTTGCCATCGCCCCCGCCGCCGGGTGTGATCAGGATATAGGGTTGCTGAGGCGGTTCCCCGACCGGGCCGAGATCTCGGCGCAGATATCCCGTCCAGTGAATGCGGGATCGCGCTGACGCGCTTAGCGGCAAGCCTTTCGTCGGGTCATAGATCGACTGTGATCCATAAACCCAAATCTCATGATAGAACCGCTCGGTCGCTTCGATGGCTTCTTTGCGCGCCCACTCGGCAGCCAGTACTTCGGGTTCGTCCAGCACATCACGCAGACCCAGAACCAGTTTCGTTCCGCAATGGCGTTCAAGGTATTTCAGTGTCGGCACCAGCTCACCCCGGAACCCTGTCGGTTCCTTGTCGACGACCAACACGTCGGGGTCGAATTGCTGAACCGCAGTCTGGATCAATCCCGCGCGCAATTCGGTTACTTCGTCGATACCCATTCCGATTGTACGCGCGGCATACGATCCGTCCGCGCGCTTGGTCACGCCGGGCAGGCGCACATGGTCAACGCGGCGGGGAAAGGTAAAACGGCCTGCCACGGGCGAACCCGTCAGGATCAGCGCCGAGGCGCTTGGGTCCGCCTGCGTGATTGCCGCAGCCAAGGCGCGGGACCGGCGCAAATGCCCCAGACCGAACGTGTCGTGGCTGTAAAACAGGATACGCGGCGCGCGGTCCGGTTTAGAATTGGTTGTGCCAAGGCTCATAGTGTTGCCCGTCTTCTTGATCCCAGAGCGAAATCCGCGCGTTCGCAAGCGTTACTGTATATTTCAATCCCACGCTTGCCAAAGGCGGATTTGCGCACTTGCAAATGTTTCAAGCATTGCGATTTGGCAACAGCGTATTGACTGTTTCGCGACATATCGCACCACCGCCAGACAAGATCGCCTAATGAGAACGATGAAGACAATCGAGGCCGACCAGAAACCTTTGCTTGGTCATATTCAATTATTGAAAGATTGAAAACACCTGCGCTCATCAGAGTGCGCCAAGAACACGTCCAAACACGATATTGAGACGGTTCGATGCGAGTATTTGAACTGCTTGAAACGCTTCTGTAATCTGACCAATATCGGCAAAAACTGGATGCACGACCCAATGCGAAATAACTTTCTGGCCGCATTTTTTTTGGCGTTTTGGGCCATTTTCCTGAGCAATTCCACTGGTGCATTGGCGCAGTCATCCTTGATTCCCGGATATCCTTCAGGGTCGGGCAGTTCGTCCGAGGCCGACAAGGAAAGTGATCTGGCCGCTGCAATCCGCGCGGCCAGCAATGCGGGCGCAAGTGTCATTGTCATCGACAGTGCCGGTCAGGTTGTGACAACGGCAGGCGGAAAGGATGCAGGTTCGGGGGGCGCAGACAGCGATTCGAGCAACCCGATGGGTGACGGTTCGCAACTGATGAAGGCGCAAGAGCGGTTCTCGAAGTTCCGTGAGTCGATGCAATCGAGGCTCGAGGCGCTGCCCTATTCTATTTTTGAAGTACAATACATCCTGCGCCAGACCAGCCCGGATGGCCGAATCCAGACCTATGTCGAGGTGTTGGGCTGGAATATCCTGTTCCTGTTACTTGGGCGGTGGCTGTCGATCGAGATATACGGGAAGCGGTTCGCGCGCCGGTGGGTGGTGGCGCGGATCAAGGACGAACCACAGGGGTATCGGGAAAAGATGCCGTTCCTGCTGTTCCGGTTCCTGATGGGGATTGGAGCCACGGTCTTTGCCATGATCATGGCTTTGATCGTCGGGTATCTGATCTTTGGCGAGGCCGAGGATATCTCGGTCCAGTTCACGATCACGGCAATCTTTACGGCTTTTTTCCTGTCGCGCACGGTGTCGGACCTCTGGCGCATGGTCCTGTCACCTTATCTGAGCCAATATCGATTACCGCCCTTTTCGGACAAGAATGCGCGCAGGCTGTATATTTGGGCGTCCGTGCTGGCGACCTATGACATTTCGGTCGTTCTGTTTTCTACCTGGGTCGCGGATTTTGGACTGAACTACAACGTCTACGCCATGGTGTATGGCGGTCTGACAATGCTGGGCGCGCTGGGCAACATACTAATGATCCTGTTCAACGCCCGTGCAATCTCGAACGCGATCCGGGGTGGGCGGGCATCCGAACAGGTGTCTTGGCTGCTGCGGTTTGTGTCATTTGGCTGGGCGCCGGCATTGATCATCTATGTCGTGTTCAGCTGGTTCCGTCTGGCTGTTGATCTGGCGCTGGAGCATCCGACACCGCTGCCGTTGATTGCAAGCAGCTATCTGATCTTCATGTCCGTGGTCGTGGCCTATGGTGCAATGAACTATCTGCTGGAGCGATATTTCGACCGCTCGCGCATGATTAGCGAAATAAACGGGGAAGCCGCGGCAGCGGATGAAGGCGCCGGAGCGGCGGATATACCCGAGGCTGAACAGCCGAAGCAGCATCTTCTGACTTATGAAGACCTGGCCCGCCGGGTAGCCGGAATTCTGGCTTTCGTGCTCGGGGCTTATGCGCTTGTCGTGATATGGTACCCGAACGCGGACTGGAGCGAGGATCTGCCGGTAGAACGTGCGCTGGATGTGATGGTCGTCCTGTTTATCGGGTACATCCTGTTTCATTTCTTTCGGATCTGGATCGACAGCAAGATCGCTGAAGAATCCGACGATGGCACCGAGGTTGAACTGGGCGACGAAGGCGGGGAAGGCGGGCAAAGCCGTCTGGCAACGCTGTTGCCACTTTTCCGGGGCGCAATTCTGGCTGTTGTCGTGGTCACGATCGTACTAATTGTCCTGATGGAACTGGGTATCAATGTCAGCCCGTTGTTTGCGGGTGCCGGTGTGGTTGGTTTGGCCGTGGGGTTCGGGTCACAAACGCTGGTGCGCGACATTTTTTCCGGCGCATTCTTCCTGCTGGATGATGCGTTCCGGAAAGGGGAATATATCGACATTGGGGATGTGAAAGGGACGGTCGAGAAAATCTCGGTCAGGTCCATGCAACTGCGTCACCATCTGGGTGCGCTGAACACCATTCCCTTTGGCGAGATCAAAGTGCTGACCAACTACTCGCGCGATTGGGTGATCATGAAGCTGCCGCTGCGCGTGACCTATGACACCGATGTCGAGAAGGTTCGTAAATTGATCAAGAAACTGGGTCAGGAGTTGTTGGCCGATCCCGTAATCGGAGACAATTTCATCCAACCGCTGAAGTCACAGGGCGTGATCGAGATGCAGGATTCAGCGATGATCATCCGGGTCAAGTTCATGACGAAACCCGGCGACCAGTGGCTGGTTCGCAAAAAGGTCTATCAGGACATTCGCGAGCTGTTCGCGCGAGAGGGGATCAAGTTTGCGCATCGCGAGGTCACTGTAAGATTGGCAGATGGCAAAGAGGCGGAAGACCTGACGCAAAAACAGCGTGAGGCCGTGACAGGGGCTGTTCAGGCCGCAATTGACGAGGACTATCTGGACGATATCGGGCCGGATGGCGACGACCGGTAGAGAGTCCCGCCGCCGCCTTGTGTTGAGTCTCGGATGAGGTGCCCCCGAAAGCGTGAGGTCAGTTGGAAACGAAGGGCCAGACCGGGTCAGATGTGCCCAGTTTCGACGCCGGTAAATCCCATTGCAGCACAGTTTCACCGAGACTGAGGGCTGATCTGAGGCGGTGCCCTGGTCCCCAGCCCGAAACCTCTGTCGCAGGGGAGTAATCCGTGGGCGTCGGAATAATGGTCTCTGCCTCGACGTCGTCTTTGCCGAGAACCGCCAAAAGCTCGGCGGTGCGGGCAAGGGACAGATGCGCATGCATGATGGAATTGCCCGACGCGGCCTCGGCCAATGCGGAAAGGACGGCGGCTGCCATCAGGTAGCCGGTTGCGTGGTCCAAAGCCTGAACCGGCAATGGCGTCGGTTTGTCGGCGTCAGCCCACTCCATGCCCGCATGCGCAATTCCCGCGCTCATCTGGACAAGACTGTCAAACCCGCGCCGGGTCGACCAGGGGCCTTGCCAGCCATAGGCATTCAGCGTCACCTCGACCCTGTTCGGTGCCAGTTCATCGCGCTTGGCGCGGGTCAGGCCAAGTGCGTCCAAAGCGCCGGGCCGGTACCCATGAACGAATACATCCGCTTGGGGCAGAAGTTCTTGCAGCCTTTCCATGTCGTTGGTCGATTTTAGATCGAGATAAGCACAGTGTTTGCCTAGTGAAATGTCAGGGATCACGCCGGGTTCGTCCCAACCGGGCGGATCGATCCGCAAAACCTCGGCCCCGAAACCGGCCAATGTGCGTGTCGATACCGGACCTGCCAGAACGCGCGTCAGGTCAAGAACCCGCAACCCGGCAAGAGGTCTTGCAGGGGTTGCCTGCGGCCTCTCGCGTAGCTTGACGTACCGGGGGCCTTGCCAACCAATCAACGGATCGCGCGATACAGCGCGGCCCTGCGGATGTTCAAGCCACTCGGTCCGGCTGCGCATGGCAGCGGCCACACCGCCTTCGGCCACAATATCGGTTTCCAAATCGGATATGGCCCGGGTTCTGACGGCTTTTGTCACAGCTTCACGCTCTGGCGGGGTGCCAAGAACCTTCATCGCTGCCGCGCGATGGCGCGGCAGGTTGGTGTGCAGCCTGATCCAGCCATCTGACGCCCTGTAATCCCCCGCGACCGAATCCCACAGGTTTGGCATTTCCCAGCCGTCGGGCTTGAAGGAATAGCCGAACCACAACGATGCCAGCCGATGGTCGACGGCGATCTCGGGGGCTTTCTGGGTCAGGTTCAGCGCCTGCAAAAGCCGGGCCATTTCCTGCCCAACGGCTGCAAAGCTGGCCGTCGCCAGTTCGGAAACGGCAAAAGCACTTGGCAGAGCGCCAGTGCCGATCCTGCGATATCGTTCGGCGGCGGGAAGGGTGGCAAGAAGGCTCATTGCTGATACGGGTCCAGACTGTCGCGCAATCCGTCACCTAGAAAGTTAAAGGCCAGTACGATCACGATAATCGGCAGCATCGGGATTGCCGTCCAGGGGTAGATCTCGATCGATGCGAGGTTCTGCGCGTCATTCAGCATCACACCCCAACTGACCGCTGGTGCACGAAGGCCCAGGCCAAGAAAGCTCAGCGCGGTTTCCCCAAGGATCATTGCCGGGATCGACAGGGTGGCTGATGCAATCAAATGAGACATGAAATTCGGCAACAAGTGCTTACGGATCACCCGGCCCGAGCTTGCGCCCATCATTTCTGCGGCGCGTACGTATTCTTCCTCGCGCAGTGACAGGAACTTGGCACGGACCGAACGCGCCAGCCCGGGCCAGTCGAGGATGCCGAGGATGATCGAAATGATGAAGAATACGGCAACCGGGCTCCAGTTCGATGGCACGGCGGCAGACAGTGCCAGCCACAGCGGCAGTTCCGGCAGTGAACGCAGGATTTCGATGACCCGGTTGATGACCCAGTCAATGCGCCCCCCGAAATAACCCGCCATCGAACCGAACAGGATACCCAGAAAGAATGACACCGAAATACCGATCAGCCCCACGGTCAGCGACAGCTGCGCCCCATAGAGGATGCGGCTGAAGATATCGCGACCCAGCCTGTCGGACCCCCAGAGGAACAAGGTGGCACCATCCGGCGCGCAGAAAAGATGCCTGTCTGTCTTGATAAGACCCGCAAGTCGATATTCGGACCCTTCACAGAAGAACCGGATCGGGCGCGGGTCGTCAGTGTCAGGGACGAACTTCCACTGGAAGGTTTCCAGATCCGCCTCGGCGACGATTGGAAAAACATGAGGGCCAATAAAGGCGCCTTCGTAAAACCAGTTCACAGATTGCGGTGGCGCATACAGATGCTCTCCGTTCCGGTCATTCGGGCCATACGGCGCGATGAAACCGGCAAATGGGAGCATCAGGTAGCACATTAGCAGGAAAATGCCCGAGATCAGACCCAGCTTATGCGTGCGGAACTTGCGCCAGACCAACACCCAGTTGGGGGCATCCAGATCGGCGCGTTCCAGTTGCTGTATCGACGCCTGCGGATCAAACGGCGCGTCATCGACGTAGCGGTTGTCAGGAGTATCGGTCATGCTTCGCGCCCCTCATATCGTATGCGGGGATCCAGCATCACCAGCAGAATATCCGAGATCATCGTGCCGATAAGCGTCAGCAGCGCGACAAACATCAGGATAAACGCGGACAGGAATTGGTCCTGCGTTTTCAGTGCTGTCAGCAAAGTCGGCCCGATGGTTTGCAAGCCCAGAACGACTGACACCAGAACCGATCCCGACACCATAGATGGCAGAAGGTTACCGATATCCGCAACGAACGGGTTGAATGCCACGCGCAACGGATATTTCGCCAGCATCCGCGATGGGGCCATACCCTTGGCAATGGCTGTTTCCACATAAGGCTTACCCAGTTCATCGAGCATATTTGCCCGCAGGCGCTGCATCATAGCCGATGCGCCCGAGGTTCCGATAACAAAAGTCGGAACGATCAGGTGGATGAGAATGGATTTCATCTTGTCCCAACTCAGCGGCTGACCTTCGAATTGCGGGTCCATCAGGCCGCCGATAGGCAGGTTGAAATACCGATGCCCGTAGTAGAACAGGATCAGGGCCAGCAGGAAGTTTGGGGTCGCCAACCCCAGATAACCCACAAAGGCCGAGGTATAATCAATCCATGTCCGTGATCGCGCCGCTGCAATAACACCTAATGGAAGGGCAACGGCATATACAAACAGGATGGCGGCCAGATTGACGACGACCGTCAGCCAAAGCGTGTCGCCCACAATTTCAGATACAGGCCGGTCAAATTCAAATGACCAGCCGTAATTGCCTTGGATCAGACCGGAAAATCCGTGCGGTCCCGGCCAGAAGCCCACCCAGATCAGGTACTGTTCCCACATGGGGCGATCCAGAGCGTACTCGGCGCGCAGAAACTCGGCCTTGGCGACACCTGCTGACTGACCCGAAGCCTGAAGTTCGGCAATCTGGTTGCTCAGGTAATCACCGGGCGGCAGGTTGATGATTATGAAAATCAAGACCGAGACTACCAACAATGTCAGCAGCATCGTGAAAAAGCGATACACCGCATAGCGCAGCATGACCATTTAGCTGCTCCTGCTTAGTCGGCGAAAAAGAACTCGTCCGGGCGGTGAACGCCGAAATGCGCACCGGGCTCCCATGCCCACATGGCCTGTTCCGGCACATTGCGCAGACGGTTCGACACGACAATCGGTTGGGGTGCTCCGTTCAGGATACCGATGGCAAAAAGCTGGTCGGCGTGGATTCTCAGCATCTCAGTCCAGACTTCCTTGCGTTCGTCATCGGTAGTTGCGACCTCCCAGTCATGGGCCAGTTGCATCAGGCGTTCTGCCTCGGGCATGTCGGGGGCTTCCCCGGCTTCACCACCTGTCTGATAAAACTGGCCCCATTTCGGCCAGGCCAGGAAGACCTGATCGGTTGGTGCCAGGTACGCCGGTGACGTGTGCGCTTGCGGGATGCCGTCATCCCATCCATACCAGACCGATGCCATCGAGTTGCCGGCAAACACCCGGTTGCGCAGGATATCGCGATCCAACGGGCGCATGACCAGCTTGACCCCGATCTCGCGCCAGGTGTCAGTAACGATCTGAAGGGCGTTTTCAACCTCTTGCCGCTCGCCGGCGGTTTCGATCACCAGCTCCATTGGGCGCCCGTCCGGTAGCAGGCGGATACCGTTCTTGTCGCGCTGGGTCAGGCCGACCTCATCCAACAATGCATTGGCCTGGCCGACATCGTAACCGGCCCATGCGGTGGCATTCTTTTCATCGTAAAAGGGCGAGGCAGGCAGAACCGACATTGCGCCGGGATGCGCAAGCTTGAAATACAAAGCCTGGTTGATTGTCTCGCGGTCGATGGCAAGGGACAGGGCGCGCCGCACACGGACGTCACGCAACACGTCGCGCCAGACGTCATCCTCGAAATTGAGGTTCGGATAAATCGCGATTTGCGACGCAACGCCGGTTTTCCATAGCAATGTCTTGTAGCCGCCTTGCGCCTCGCCTTTTTTCAGGATCGAAGCGTCGCGGAAATCCAGACCCCGGCCTTGCAGGTCGCTTTCCCCTGCATTGGTTTTGGCAGCGACCAGACCGGGGGCAACGATCTCCATCTCGACCACATCGATATAGGGCAGCTGAACCCCTTTGCTGTCGATGCGGTGGTAATAGGGGTTACGTACGAAATTGTGGCGGATTTTCTTGCCGGAACTTGCATTCAGCCAGGGTTGCAACGTGGGCAATTCGTGATTGTCGAACTTGTACAGGTTGTCGAGCTTGTTGTGCAGCGCGGCCCAGCTTTTGACGCGGGCATCGTCGACCAGAAAGGCAAGTTCCTCGGGGTCGGCATATTTCTCGTGATATCGTTTCAGGAAAGCTGCTGGGCGATAAATAAAGGGCGGTCTTGCCTGAGCCAGCGATTGTAGAAAACCCGGGTTAGGGTCCTCCCATTCGAAAATCACAGTGGTTTCATCCGGGAAGGTAACGGTGGGTGATTTGCCTTCGACTATCAGAAAATCCGGCGGGCCTGACGGGCTGAGCAATTTGTTGTTGGCAACGTCTTCCCACCAATAGCGGAAATCTTCCGACGTAAACGGAGAACCGTCTGACCATTTGTGCCCTTCGCGCAGTTTCAGGGTGAACTTGCGGCCGTCTTCGTTTTCAAACGACGCCAGCAAATCGGGGATAATCTCATAGTTCTGGTCAAAACCGACCAGCCGGGCATAGCCATAGACAACCATCTGGCGGATATCTTTGGACCGCGTGATCATGGTGCGCAGGGTGCCGCCCTGTTTGCCGAACTCGCGACCCTTTGCTGCCAGATCTACAATCAGCGGGTCCGCTGGCAGGCGCTCCTGAACGGGTGGCAGATTGCCCGCTTCTACTTCCGCGTTCCAGAACGCGCTTTCCTGCGGCGTCGGAATTGTCTCTGCCGTGGCGGGCAGCATCCCGATGAGCGCCAGCGAAGCGGCCAGGATCAGGGGGCGAGTGGTCTTAAACATGGCAACGTACCTTATGGCCCGGTTCCAATTCCACCAATGAGGGTATCACGGTGTCCGAGAAACGAAAGGCTTCATCCCAACTGTCCGGCGCGCCGGCGCCCAAGGAAACCACTTGCAGGTCGATCGGGCGATTGATGTCGGGTTCGGGTTGAGCGGCAATCAGCGCTTTGGTGTAGGGGTGGCGCGGATTGTAGAAAAGAGTTTCGGGGGGTGCTTGCTCGACGATCAGGCCGCGACGCATCACGGCAACTTCGTCGGCGATCCGCGCGACCACAGCCAGATCGTGCGAGATGAACAGATAGGACAGGTTCAGGCTGTCCTGTAGATTTTCCAGCAGGGTCAGAATCTGCTCTTGTACAGATACGTCCAGCGCCGAGGTGGGTTCGTCACACACGATGAGCTGTGGATCGAGCATCATGGCGCGGGCTATCGACAGACGTTGCCGCTGGCCCCCCGAAAAGGCGTGTGGATAGCGTTTCAGCATGTCGGCTGTCAGGCCGACGCGCTGCAACATCTCGGCGGCCTTGTCGCGCTGCTCGGCCGTTGTTCCGATACGGTGAATTTCCAGCGGCTCGGTCATCGCGTCCTGAATGCGCATCCGCGGGCTGAGCGAGCTGTAGGGATCCTGAAACACCATCTGCGCATTGCGCTGAAACGCCGTGCGCTGGGCGCGGGTCATGTTGTGCACTGTGATGGGATCGGCATTCGGCACGGTGCGAAACAGGACTTCTCCGCCGGGATCGGGCAGTTCTGCACCCAATGCAATCCGCGCGGCTGTTGTTTTACCTGATCCGCTTTCACCGACAATGGCCAGCGTCTTGCCGCGTGCCAAATTCAGATCTACCCCTTTGCACGCATAGATTTCCTTGTCGGCCTGCCACCCTTTGCTGGACCGCATCGTGTAGGTTTTGGAGACACCCTTCATCTGAAGGATCAGATCGTCGTCCGGCATCGGTATACCCACAGCATCCTGATCTGGAATTTCCGGTGCAGCATCAAACAGTTGTTTGGTATATGGATGTGCGGGGGAGGTCAGGATTGGTGCGGCCGAGCCAGCCTCCATGATGCGGCCCTTGTGCATGACCACAACCTGTTCGGCCATGTTGGCGACCACGCCCAGATCATGGGTCACCAGAATAAGCGCCATGCCGGTCTCGCGCTGCAATTCCTTGATCAGCCCCAGAACCTGCGCCTGAGTGGTCACATCCAGCGCGGTGGTTGGCTCATCCGCGATCAGCAACTCGGGTTTGGATACCATGGCCATCGCAATCATGGCGCGTTGGCGCATTCCGCCCGACAGTTCGAACGGGTAGGAGTCATAGGCGCGCTGCGGATCTGGAAAGCCCACGCGCTCGAACTGCGTCAGGACCTTTTTGCGCGCCTCAGACTCAGATAGCCCGCGATGCAGCCACAGGACTTCACTGACCTGATTCCCAATCTTGTGCAGAGGTGACAGCGATCGCATAGGTTCCTGAAAGATCATCGAAACGCGATTGCCACGAATGCCGCGCATTTCTCGCTCGCTGACCGCTGTCAGGTTACATGTGCCCTTGGAATCATTCAAAGTTATAGTGCCGCTGCGTATCTGCGCCGTTCGCGGCAGAATCCGCAAGACGGCCCGGCACGTGATGGTTTTACCCGATCCCGATTCACCGACCAGCGCCAAGGTTTCTCCTGGTTTGACATCGAAATTCACATCCGTGACCACTGAACTTCCCGCACCAAAGCCGATGCTGAGGTCTCTGACAGACAACAACGCTCTCATGCAGGTTTTCCAACCGTTTGGCCGCTTGGTGACATCGGTCGTTTCAACTCCCCGTGATTTTTTCGTCAGTGTCGCGCGGTTCCGCCTGTCTAGTCAAACCCGTTCTTGGGCTGAAATGTCGCGAAAATGTGAAACTTTGGGCTTCGTCGCTACACAAAGTCTTGAGAATTTGTCATCTAAGGCGGCGTCGGGGGCACCTATGCTTTCGATTGGTATCAAGGAGATATTTGCCAGTGTCCGAGAATCAAAGTCGTCTGGACTTGTTTATCGATCGTATGGTGTCGCAGCGCGCCTGCCTGGATCACGCGATTGCGCAAACGGCAGGCATGGCTGGCCCGGTGTTTGAACTGGGTCTGGGCAATGGGCGCACCTATCATCATCTTGTGCAGCATATCGATGGACGCCCTGTCTTTGTGTTCGAACGCGCGGTGGCTTCGCACCCTGATTCAACCCCGCCCGAGGATCGGGTGATCTTGGGGGATGTGCGCGAGACGCTGCCAGCGGCGGTCGACAGGTTTGGACCGACAGCAAGCCTCATTCATGCAGACCTTGGGGGGCATAATCGCGAAAAGAACGACATCTTTGCGCGGCTTGTTTCCCCGTTGATCGAGCCCTTGCTGGCATCGGGTGGATTAATGGTATCAAGTGACCGGATGTATTTCGAGGCGCTGGAGGAAATGCCGTTGCCCGAGGGTGCCGTCGAAGGGCGCTGTTTCATCTATCGGCGCTGACCAGAGAGAAGGGGCCCGCATGATATTCTACGATTGCTCTACGGCCCCAAACCCGCGCCGTGCCCGCATGTTTATCGCGGAAAAAGGGTTGGACATCGAAACGCACGAAATCTCGATTGCTGAGGGCGCGCAGTTGAGCACTGAGTTTCGTGCGGTGAACCCCCGGGCCACAGTCCCGGTTCTGGTAACGGATGAAGGCGCAGTCCTGACCGAAAATCTTGGCATCGCCGCGTATCTTGAAGCGCGTTTCCCCGAGCCGTCCTTAATGGGCCGTACCGCTGATGAAAAAGGGTTGGTCTTGATGTGGAACGCAATTGCCGAGCAGCAGGGTGGTGCGCCCATCGCTGAGGCTTTGCGCAACAGCCACCCGGCGTTCAAAGACCGTGCCATTCCCGGCACGGTAAATCATGCGCAGATCCCCGAACTGGCGCAGCGTGGGCGCGAGCGGGTTGCGTCGTTTTTTGAACTGCTGGAGGCGCGGCTGAAGCAAAGCGCGTATGTTGCGGGCGATGAATTCACTCTGGCGGATATATCCACTTTTGTTTTTGTCGATTTCGCGCGCGTCATTAAGATGCGGATACCGGACGGCAATACGAACACGCAGGTTTGGTTTGAAAGCGTGAAAACCCGCCCAAGCGCCCAGCTTTAAGTTTGCAAAGCATTCGGCAGAGTTCTCGCATTCCGTACTGTACATAAATGTCTAGACAGAACTGAACAGTGCCACTAGCGTCTTCCCAGATTCTGTTCAGGGAGGTCGGGATGAAATCCCAATATCGCGTAGTGGTCATTGGAGGGGGCGTCGTTGGTGCTTCGGTTCTGTATCATCTGGCCAAATTCGGCTGGTCGGATGTGGTCATGCTGGAGAGGCGGCGGCTGGCATCGGGATCGTCCTGGCATGCAGCGGGCGGTATCCATGCCCTGAACGCGGATCCAAACATGGCCTCGTTGCAGGCCTACACAATTGACCTGCTGAGTGAGATCGAAAAAGAATCGGGCCAGAATATCGGTTTGCACATGACCGGTGGTCTGACGCTGGCCGGTACGCCTGAACGCTGGGAGTGGTTGCAGGCTAATTACCGCATCTTCCAGTCCATCGGCATTGATGATTGCGAGCTGCTGACCCCGCAAGAGGCACAGAGACGCTGCCCGATCATGTCAACCGACGGTGTTTTGGGCGCGATGTGGGCGGATCGCGAAGGGTATATCGATACGACAGGCACTGTTCAGGCTTATGCGACTGCGGCCAGAAATCGCGGTGCCGAATATTTCGAGGAAACCAAGGTCGAAGAGCTGATCCAGACAGATGATGGTTGGCAGGTTGTGACCGATAAGGGCACGATCACCTGTGAACATGTGGTCAACGCGGCCGGGCTCTGGGCCAAGCAGGTTGGGCGTATGGCCGGGGTAGAGTTGCCAGTCTCACCGTTGAAGCACCACTATCTGATCACAGACACTGTGCCCGAAGTGGCGCAGGCGGATTTCGAGATGCCGATGACTGTGGACCTAGAAGGATTCACCTATATGCGGCAGGACCAGAAGGGCGTACTGGTGGGGATCTACGAGGTCGATCACGAACACTGGGCGATGGATGGCGCGCCGTGGAACTATGGCGAGGAACTGTTTCAGGAACAGCTTGACCGGATCGAGAACGAACTGACATTGGGCTTTGAGCGGTATCCGTCAATCCAGAACGTGGGCATCAAGACATGGGTCAATGGTGCGTTCACGTTCTCGCCGGACGGTAACCCGCTGGTCGGTCCGGTTCCGGGCAAGCGCGGCTATTGGACCGCCTGCGCGGTGATGGCCGGGTTCCTGCAAGGTGGTGGCGTTGGCAAAACACTGGCCGAATGGATGATCCATGGTGAGCCCGAAGCGGACGCCTGGCCGATGGATGTGGCGCGCTATGGTGATTTCGCACAGAACAAGCGGTATATCCGTGAAACCACTGGCCAGTTCTATTCGCGCCGCTTTGTGATGACCTACTCGAACGAGCAATTGCCTGCGGGTCGCCCGCTGAAGATGGCTCCGGCGCATGACGCGATGACCGAGGCCGGATGCAAATGGGGTGTCAGCTGGGATCTGGAGGTGCCGCTGTATTTCGCGCTCAAAGGGTTCGAGGAAACGCCAACGCTCAAACGTTCGAACGCGCACGACATCGTGGCCGCTGAATGCAGGACCATCCGTGAGGGCGTGGGCCTGATGGATATCACGGGTTTTTCCCGCTTTGAGGTTTCGGGCCCAAATGCCAAAGCGTGGCTGGATAACGTTATGGCATCGAAACTGCCCGCCCCGGGTCGTGCCAAACTGGCGCCGATGCTGGGCGAGGACGGGCGGCTCAAAGGCGATCTGACCGTGTTGAACTGGGGCGATGGCACCTGGTGGATCATGGGCAGCTATTACCTGCGCGCCTGGCATATGCGATGGTTCAACGATCATATGACGGATGGGGTCACTGTCCGCGACCTGGGAGAGGAGTATTGCGGGTTCGCCGTGGTCGGACCAAAATCGCAGGCGGTGGTCGAAAAATTGGCCGAACAGGATATCTCGGGTCTGAAATTCATGGGCTGCGGTGATTTCGACATCGGTCTCGTCCGTGCCCGCGTGGCTCGTATGTCGGTGACCGGCGAAAAAGGGTATGAAATCAACTGCCGCTATGGCGATCACATCAAGCTGCGCCGCATTTTGCTGGAAGCCGGTGCAGAAGAGGGTATCCGCGAGTGCGGTTTCAATGCGATGCTATCAACCCGGCTTGAGAAAAGCTTTGGCATCTGGTCGGCAGAGTTCACGCAGGCTTACACACCCGGCATGACCGGCATGGATCGCTGGATCGACTGGGACAAGGATTTCATCGGCAAGAAGGCCGCTCTGGCCGAACGGGATGGCAATGGCCCGGCGCAGGTGCAGGTGACACTGGAAATCGATGCGTTGGACGCCGATGCCAGCGGGTTTGAGCCGGTCTGGGCCAATGGTGAACGCGTGGGATTTGTGACCTCAGGCGGTTACGGGCACTATACCGGCAAGTCGTTGGCAATGGCCTTGATTGAGGTTGACAAGGTGGACCCGGGTACGGAACTGTCTGTCCATGTCGTAGGGGTGGAATGTCCGGCGCGGGTAATTGCACCGTCGCCCTACGACCCTCAGGGCAAAGCGATGCGGGGCTGATCATGACGGCTCCGGACCGACGACGCCGAAGGCGAGGGGGCGCGGCTGCCCCGCAGCCCAGCCGCGATGTGAACTATCGCCAGCTCAGGAACCCTTTCCCTTTGATGGAGGTGTTCCCGGCTTACCAGATTGCGGACATGCACGAGGCAGCGTTGCGTACGCTCGAGGAGTTGGGTGTAAAGACCCTGCTTCCCGAGGCGCGCAAGCTGTTCAAGCAGGGTGGCGCGCGTGTGGATGAAGGCAGTGAAATGGTCTTTATCGGGCGCGAGATGGTTGAGGCTGCCGTTGCCTCGGCCCCCAAATCTATCGCTTGTCGCGCCGGTTCGCGGCATCGGGATTTCACTCTGGAACTGGGTTCGCTGGTTTTTCAACCGGGGGCAGGCGCGCCGAACGCAACCGATCTTGAGCGTGGCCGTCGCCCGGCGACCAGTCAGGATTATCTGGAGTTTCTAAAGCTCACCCATCATTTCGATGTGTTCCAGATGATCTCGCCTCAGGTTGAACCTCAGGACGTACCGACGCATCTGCGCCACTACTTCACGACACAGGCGCAGATGGAACTGACGGACAAGTACCCGTTCTTCTTCTCGCGCGGCACGCCGCAAGTCATGGATTGCTTTGAGATGCTGTCCACGGCGCGCGGTCTGTCGGATGATGAGTTTCGGGGCAATGCGCATTGTTACACGATCATCAACACAAACAGCCCGCGCACGTTGGATATTCCCATGGCGCAAGGGCTGATCGACTTTGCGCGCCACGGTCAGATGTCGATCATCACTCCGTTCACTCTGATGGGGGCGATGGCGCCGATCACCGTGGCCGGGGCAATCACCCTGTCCCATGCCGAGGCGCTTGCCGCGCTGACCTTGACGCAGCTGGCCAGACCGGGCGCTCCGGTCTGTTATGGCACGTTCACCAGCAATGTGGACATGAAATCCGGCGCACCTGCATTCGGGACGCCCTCGCATTTTCAGGCGTCACTTGCCGCAGGCCAACTGGCGCGTCACCTTGGCCTGCCCTGGCGGTCGGCGGCAGGGTCGGCGTCAAACAGCAACGACGTACAGGCGGCGAATGAAAACCAGTTTGGCCTCTGGGGTTGCCTGATGGCCGGCGCGACTGTGATCATTCATTCAGCGGGCTGGCTGGAAGGGGGATTGACCGTATCCTTCGAAAAGCTGGTCTGTGATGCCGAGGTGCTGAACATGGTGGCCGAGCTTTGCGCAGGCGCGCAGGCGGGGCCTGCCGAGATCGGCTTTGATAACGCTTTAAGTGAGGTCGCGCCCGGCGGTCATTTCTTTGCCTGCCCCCAGACGATGGAGCGCTACACCACCGAGTTCTATCAACCGCATGTCCATGACTACGCCAATTTCGGCACATGGACCGAGCGAGGATCGACGGATGCCAACCAACGTGCAACGGGGGTTTGGCAGGGTATCCTGAACGATTTCAAGGCCCCCGCCATAGACAATGATCGTTTTGGTGCCTTGCAGGACTTTATCGCACGCCGCACCGCAGAGGGCGGGGCGCCACCGGAGAGTTGAATGAACAACAAACCTATCCTTCACCGCGACGATCCCGAAGCCGAGCCCCTGATCGGCAATATCAAGGTGACCCGCGACGACTGGCTGAACGTGGCGATGGACGTGCTGATTTCGGACGGGGTGGACCAGATCAAGGTTCTTAACCTGGCCGAGCGGATGGCCGTGTCACGCTCATCCTTCTACTGGTACTTCAAGTCCAGACAGGAACTTTTGGATGCACTGCTGGCGCGGTGGCAGGCGACCAATACGGTTGCGCTTGTAAAACAGGCCGAAGCACCAGCCGACACGATAACGGGCGCGGTCTGCAACGTGCATCGTTGTGTGGTCAATACGGATTTGTTTGACACCGCGTTGGATTTTGCCGTGCGCGACTGGGCGCGTAAATCGGGCAAAGTACGCCGTGCGCTGGACCAGTCAGACACTCGGCGACTTGAAGCTTTGCACGCGATGTTCGCCAGATACGGCTATTCCGAGATTGAGTCCGAAACACGTGCGCGCGTGCTGTATTACATGCAGATCGGATATGACCTTGCACAATTGAACGAACCCTTCGAGACGCGGATCTCGATGGTGCCGAATTACCTATACGCCTTTACGGGCGTCGAACCGAAACCCGAAGAAGTTGAAGAATTCAGCGCATATTCCCGGCGCTACTGGAAAGGAGACCCGACATGAGTCAACCAGACGCAATCATCATCGGTACCGGCGTGATCGGCGCGGCCATCGCGTTCGAAATGTCCAAGGCGGGTTGGAAAACCCTGTCTCTGGATCGCAACGCACAGGTTGGACACGGTTCAACCGCCGGGTCCTGCGCGATCATCCGGATGCATTATTCCACCTTCGATGGAACGGCGTTTGCCTGGGAAGGCTATCATTACTGGCGCGACTGGGCTGACTATCTTGGACTGCCGGAGGGGGCCAATCTGGCTCAGTTCAGGGAAACCGGCTGCCTGGTTATGAAGACCGAGGCGAACGGGATGCTGGAAAAGCACATGCGCAATTCATCAGAACTGGATTGCCCGTTCGAAGAATGGTCGGGGGAAAAAGTGGTTGAACGCCTGCCGGTTTATTCGCTGGACAGCTTTGCCCCGGCACGCCGTTTGGATGATCCGGAATTCGGCCAGCCCAACGGGCGAAAGATGTCGGGTGGAGTGTACTGGCCTCAGGCGGGGTACGTCACCGACCCGGCCTTGTCGGCGCAAAACCTGATGGATGCTGCCAAACAGCACGGAGCCGAGGTTCGCACCAGTGCCGAAGTAACCGAGATCCTGACCGAGGATGGACGTGTTTCCGGTGTAAAACTTGCCTCAGGCGAAGAAATCCGCGCAAGGGTTGTCGTGAACGTGGCCGGGCCGGGCTCGGCTATCATCAATGGGATGGCAGGCGTTCTGGATGACATGACCATCAAAACCCGCCCCCTGCGGCAAGAGGTCGTACATGTCCCTGCCCCGGAAGGGTTCGACTTTGAAAACGACGGAACCATCGTCTCGGACAGCGACATTGCCTGCTATTGCCGCCCGGAACACGGCAATCACATCCTTGTGGGATCAGAGGATCCGGAGTGTGATCCGCATCAATGGTGCGAGGATGACGTCACCTACAACCGCGAATTCACGGATCAATGGACCACACAGGCCATGCGATATGCGCAGCGCGTGCCTTCCCTTGGCATCCCATCGAAAACGCGTGGTGTGGTTGACCTTTACGATGCCTCAACCGACTGGATTCCGATCTATGACAAATCCAGCCTGCCGGGGTTTTACATGGCCTGCGGATCCAGCGGGAACCAGTATAAGAATGCACCGATTGCGGGTAAGATGATGGCAGCCCTGATCGCATATTGCGAAGGCGGAGCGGATCACGACGCGGAACCGCTGCAATTCGAACTGCCTTATATCAAACGGACCATCAACGTGGGCTTTTACTCACGCAAGCGCCCGATCAATGAGGAAAGCAGTTTTTCGGTTCTGGGCTAGTCGGGTTTTGGCATCGATCAAAGTCGAGCGGGGCAGGTTAACAGCTTGCCTCGCTATGACCGGCCGAAGGATAGGCGCATAGCTTCCGGGCTGCGCATCGGACGGCATATCCTGGTTCGAGCTACGTTGCCGCGAAAGTCACCCAGGCCCAGACCATCGCCACATAGGTCAGGTTGTGCAGGCACTGGTCTAACCCAGCCGCACGCCAGAACGCGGCCTGCGTCGGCTCAAGCTGTTTCTTGTCTGAATAGCTAGCTTTCAAGAAATCGATATTGAAATGAATGACCCATTCAAGCAGTCCGACAATCAGGATGAACAATACCGGAGCGCCAAACGCGGCAAACACGATAACAGAGCCCGCAACATGTACTGCTGCGTGCTGCGCGCGTCCCAAGTGAAAATACTCGCCTCGGCCAGAGAGCATTTTCGGTGTCTGGAGGTAGTAGTCAGCGAACATGTGCTTGACCTGAAAAAGGCAAAGCATAAGTAACACCGCGCCAATACTGGCAGTCAAAAGAACCCTCCCGATATCGTTCAAAACTGACTTTAGGCAATAACACGGCCATGCGTAAATGAACTAGTTCACATAAGATAAAGAAAATTCTCGGGTGGGAAAAAATTTGCATAACGTGTCAGTATGGCAGTAAATTCAAACCGTTGAATCCGGGTGCGTGGCATCCGGGCCGCGTTATCAGCCAGCAGTAGGGGCAGGTTCCATAGAACGCACGATTTTCCGCTTTATCTGGAAATACTCCAAACGCGATCAGCTGATCCTGCTGGCTGTGACGGCGACGTTGTTTCCGCTGCTCTATCTTACGCTGGAGTTGCCCAAGCGTATCATCAACGACGCAATCGGTTCGACAACGGCCGAAGTGGATGTCTGGGGCTATACGCTTTCACAGACGAATTTCCTGATCATCTTGTGCTTTGCTTTCCTTGCTGCCGTGTTGGCGCACGGGCTGATGAAAATGCGCATCAACACCATGAAGGGTGTGCTGAGCGAACGCATGCTGCGACGGTTTCGGTATCAGCTGGTCAGCCGCGCGCTTCTTTTTCCGCAACCCTATTTCGAACGGGTCAGCCAGGGCGAAATGGTCTCGATGATCACAGCTGAGAGCGAACCGATGGGTGGGCTGATGGGCGATGCGATCAGCCAGCCGGTTCTGCAAGCCGGTCAGATGATTACCATCCTTTCTTTCCTGTTCTTGCAAAGCTTTTGGTTCGGGCTGGCCGCTGTCGCCCTGATCCCGGTGCAGGCCTGGTTAATCCCTAAATTGCAGCGTCAGATCAACCTGTTGAACAAGAAACGTATTCAGGAAGTTCGGGCGTTGGCTGCCCAGATCGGCGAAAACGCGGCAGGTGCGTCAACCCTCCGCAGCAATGGCGGCTGGCGCTATCGCCGGGCTATGATCTCCGATCAATTGGGGCGGCTTTTTGCGATCCGCTTTGATATTTACCAGAAGAAGTTCTTTATGAAGTTCATAAACAACTTCATCTCGCAGCTGACACCATTCATGTTCTACCTGATCGGTGGCCTTCTGGTGTTGCAGGGCTCGGTTTCTTTGGGGGCGTTGGTTGCGGCGCTGGCGGCGTACAAGGATCTGAGCTCACCCTGGAAAGAGCTGCTGACCTATTACAACCAAACTCAGGACATGTCGTTGCGCTGGGATATCGTCGTTGACCGTTTCGATCCGGCCGGACTGAAGGACGAAGCGCTGTTCGAGGGCGAACCAGCAGAGCGCCCCCACCTCAGCGGCGATATAGAGCTAAAGCACGTCTCGGTTCGCGACATGGACGGCAATCAGGTGCTGGATGATCTGAATCTGACTTTCCCCGGCGGCAAAACGATTGGTATCGCCGCACCCAGCGAAGAGGACCGTCGCGCCATGGGGGAGTTACTGACTCGCGAGATTTTACCCGCTGCCGGCACGGTTCAGGTGGGGGATCTGAATCTGGCAGACCTGCATCAGGGCGTGGTGGCCGCACGTATCGGGTATGCCACATCCCGCCCGGTCATGTTTCAGGGAACGTTGGGTGACAACGTGATGATGCCGATGCGGTTCAAACCCTTGGCTGAATCCACAGATGACCCAGATTTTGCCGAGACCTTGCGGGCTGGAAACAGCATGGATCCGTTCAGGGTGGAATGGCTTGACCCGGCGCTGGCCGGGTTTGAAGACGCGACGGCGTTGCGCGATTGGTGGTTGCAACTGATTGATGGAATGGGGTCCGGGGCTGCCCTGTTCCGGCGTGGTGCTGAACAGAGCTTTGTTGCGACCGAACACTGCGAACTGGCAAAGAAACTGGTCGAGCTGCGCCCGCTTGTGCGGCAGGCGGTCCATGACGCGGGTCTTGAGCAGCAGGCGCTGATTTTCGACCGGAATGCTTACAACCCGGCGCTGCCTGTTGCAGAAAACCTGCTTTTTGCGACGCCTCGCGTGCCGGTGACGCAGGCTTTGCTTGCCCGGCAGAAGGTTTTCCTCATGCAGTTGCGAGAGTTGGGACTGGATGAGACGTTGATCGCCCTGACGCGTGACGTGATCGAGATGCTGCGCCAGATCTTCGGGTTCGACGGAACCGACCATCCGTTGTTCCGCAAGCTGGGTCTTGATGCAAAGACCTATGAGGCAGCTGTGGAGCTGGTTGAACAGACCCGCAAAGAGGGAACGTCAGGGCTGGATGACGAACAGCTGGCCAGTATGTTGGCCGTGCCTTTCGTCGTCTCGGCTGAACAGATTGGCCCGGCGTTCACGGATGAGCTGAAGGACCGCATTCTGGAACTGAGGCAGAGTCATTCGGACAAGCTGTTGGAAAGTCTCAAGGACGCTTTTGTTCCGCTGGACCCGGAAGATTTCGCGCCTGGATTGACGGTCATGGAAAACGCGCTGTTCGGCAAGGTCAGCCAGATTGGTGGCGCGCGATCGGATGAGGCCCGCAAGGTCATTGTGGACGTGTTGGAGGAGAACGGCGCGCGTCCTTTGGTGGTCGAGCTGATTTATGACATTCCGGTTGCTTTGGGTGGGCAGAGCCTTCCGGCGGTTTTTGCCGAACCGCTGGCGTTTACCCGCGCGACAATCAAGAAGCCGGATATCCTGATCCTGGAGCAGGCATTGGCCAGTTACGACATGAAAACGCAGGTGTCGGTCTACAAGAAGCTGCGCGAGTTGTTGCCGGATGCCACGGTGTTCTACCTCAATGACCAGTTCGAAAACCCGGACGTATTCGACATGTTCGTGGAAATCCGGCAAGGTCGTGTCGTCTCGGACGGAGGACCGGTAGACGTGGGAAAGGACAGCGCATCTTCAGCAGATCTGGCGCGGAAACTTCGCGCGCTGGAGCAGACCCCCTTGTTTTCGGGGCTGGACCGGCGGCAATTGCGCCTTCTGGCTTTTGGCGCACAATGGTTCGATGCCAAGCCCGGTCAGGTGGTTTTCCTGAAAGATGATCAGCCGACCGACGGCGCGTATGTGGTGCTGGAGGGTGAAGCCGGCTTGTACCTGCCGCAGGAAGATGGCCCCGACCAGTTGATCACCACCGTGGGGCCGGGCGCATTGGTGGGTGAGCTTGGTCTGATCCGCAAAGAACCACGCGCGCTGAGCATGGTGGCCGAAACAAACCTATCCTGTCTTCGGATCGGTGAGGAAGAGTTCCTGGCCGTTGTGGAAAACGATGCGGCAACCGCGTTCAAGCTGATGCAGGTGATCGCCGGTTACGTGTCCAATTAGGAGCGATCAGTTGGCAGGTTCGCAAAACAGATCGTACAGCAGACCGATCATCTGCGCTGCATTCCCATCGCGCAGCGAATAATAGATCGTTTTGCCATCTCTTCGGGTGGTGACAAATCCTTCCTCCCGCAGACGGGCCAACATTTGGCTGACGGCGGCTTGCCGCAATTGAAGCAAATCCTCAAGCTGGCCTACCGATTTCTCACCACTCCCGAGGTGGCACAGGATCATCAGGCGCCCTTCATGCGCCAGTGTCTTGAGAAATGCAGCCGCGCGGGCTGCATTTTCTTTCATTTCAGATGGTGTGTCCGAGGTGTGTGCCTGAGGTTCGGTTTCTAGGAGTGTCACGTTTTGACCGTTGTTCCGTTAATCTTGGGTTAATATGCCTCAAACACGTCTATGTTGTCACCCCTCGGTTGCAGGGGCACCGCCCTGAAAAGCATTGCCGTTAACGTAATCGCAGGGCTCCTCCTGCATTTGCAGATGCAAACCACGACCTTCATACGGGTGCGCGCGGGCCAGGTCTTCGTCGACATCGATCCCAAGTCCTGGACCGGTCGGAGCGATCACAAAGCCGTCCTCTACCTGAATGGACCCTTTGATCAGCTGATTGTGGAACGGTGTTTCAATGGTTTCCAGCAGCAGCAGGTTCGGGATCGACGCGGCCAAGTGGATATTGGCGGCCCATTCCACCGGACCCGCATAAAGATGCGGCGCCATCTGAGCGTTAAATATCTCTGCTATGGCGGCGACTTTCTTCATCTCCCAGATTCCGCCGGCACGCCCCAGCGCCGGTTGCAGGATTTCCGCAGCCCCGGCGCGCAGAACGGCTCCGAACTCGGCCTTGGTTGTCATGCGCTCTCCGGTGGCGATGGGGATACGGACGTTGCGGGCGACACGGGCCATGTCTTCGATCATATCGGGTGGCGTGGGTTCTTCGAACCATAGGGGTTGGTACGGTTCCAGTGCCTGCCCCAGCCGGATGGCCCCGGCCGTGTTGAACTGCCCGTGTGTGCCAAACAGCAGGTCAGCCTTGTCCCCTACCGCTTCGCGAATTGCCTTGCAAAAGGCGACGGACATGGAAATGTCACTCATCGCGGGCATGTGGCCGCCACGGATTGTATAAGGGCCCGCCGGGTCGAATTTCACCGCGGTATAGCCGCGCCGCACCATTTCGGCAGCTGTTTCACCCGCTTGTTCGGGAGAGGTCCAGAAGTCGGTCAGATTGTGATGCGGCAAAGGGTAGAGGTAAGTGTAGGAGCGAATTCGTTCGTTCACCTTGCCACCCAACAGCGCATAAACCGGACGGTCGCGATCCTTGCCCAGAATATCCCAGCAGGCGATCTCTAACCCCGAGAATGCACCCATCACCGTCAGGTCGGGGCGCTGCGTGAAACCGCTGGAATAGGCGCGACGGAACATAAGTTCGATGTTTTCGGGGTTCTCGCCCAGCATGTGCCGTTCGAACACATCCCGAATGACGTGGCGCATCGCCTCGGGTCCGACGGACGTGGCATAGCATTCGCCCCAACCGGTGATGCCGGTGTCAGTCGTCAGTTTAACCAATATCCAGTATCGCCCCCCCCAACCCGGAGCGGGTGGGGCGGTGACGATGATGTCGAGATCCTGCAGTTTCATCTCAGTTCCTCCGAGCCGGGGGATCAGGTTCTGTCGAACAGGATCACGTTGCGCTTGGCAGATCCGGTTTTGGTATCGGCAATGGCCTCGTTGATCTGGTCCAGCGACCAGCGGCCCGAGATCAACTCGTCCAGCTTCAACCGACCCTGTTCATAAAGGTCAATCATCCAGGGGATGTCCCGCTGAATAACCACATCACCCATTTTCGAGCCGACAACACCCTGCCCCAGGGCTGCCAGAACAACCGGTTCATAGCTGGCCATGCCACCCGAATGCGGCATTCCGATCATGATGGCCTTACCGCCGCGGCCAAGATAGCGAGGGGCCTGATCATAGGCGGCGATTGCGCCGACCGTAATCAGAACCGCATCGGCCCCGCGCCCGCCAAGGGCTTTGAACGCTGCTTTCCAGGGCTCTTTCAGGCTGGCCAATACGCCATGGGTCGCGCCGAATTCCTTTGCGATTTCCAGTTTTTCTTCTGTCATGTCCACGGCCACGATCCGTCGTGCACCGGCGATCCGTGCGCCCTGAATGGCGTTCAGGCCAACACCACCCGCGCCGATGACCACGACATCCTGACCCGGACGCAAATTGGCGGCGTTAACCGCTGCACCGACCCCGGTGATCACCCCGCAAGACAGAAGGCTGGCCAGGTCTTTGGGCAGGCTTTCGGGTATCCTGACGATCTGCCGATGGCTCACCACGACCTTTTCGGCAAAAGCACCGCAGGCCATGGCCTGCTCCAGCGGGCCGCCCTCAGCCGTTTTCAGCGGGCCTTTGACAGTGTCGTACGGTGTTTCGCAATTTGTCGGATGCCCTCCGGCGCAGGTGGGGCAGGATCCACACGCGCGGATCAGCGTCACAACCACAGGTTCGCCAATCCTGAAATCCCCGGCGGCCTCTCCAACTGCCGAGATCACACCTGCGGCTTCGTGGCCGTAAACGGCGGGCAGGAAGCCTCCCCAGGCACCCTCGGCATAGGATATGTCTGAATGGCAGATGGCCACTGCATCCAGCGTCACTTCGACTTCGCCCGTGCCGGGGGGTGCTAGCTGAACCTCTTCGATAACCAGGGGTTCGCCGAATGCCCGGCAGACTGCGGCTTTGATTGTTTGCATGTTTTCCCTCATTTCCGTTGGGCCCACGGTGGCGTGGGAAAGGATTGATCGCAAGGCAGAAACCGTCATGTGTGTGTCGTTGTTAAGCCACGACAGGCGGGGACCGGCGAAACAACACAAACCCGGCCAGCATCAGCGCCAGCGCCAGCAGGAACGGAGCACCCGGCAAGTACAGCGGTGTGTCAGGGCGAATGAATTGCGCAAATACGCTGGTCATGACCAAGGGCGAAATGACCATCGAAAGCGCGTGGAGCGCGGTCAGCACGCCCTGCAACTCTCCCTGTCGCGAATCCGGTGTCGCTTTGGACATCATTGCCTGAAGTGCCGGTGTGGTGATTGCCCCGATTGCGGTGATTGGGATGAACAAAAGCGCAATGAACCCGTTGGTCAGAAAGGCCAGAATTGCGAAACTAAGAATTTCAAAACCCATCCCGTAGATAATGGCACCCCGCTCGCCGCACAATCGGATTGCGGGGCGGATCAGACCGCCTTGCACAACGGCCATGCCGATTCCATAGACGCCCAGTGACAGGCCGATCATCTGAGGGGACCAGCCGAACCGCTCGGTGGTGAAAAAGGACCAGATAGCGGGGTAGACGTAGATTGAGACCGAATACAGAAAGTAGACCCACAGCATAGGCCGGATACCGGGCAGTGCAGCAATGGCGCGCAGCGAATTCACCGGGTTGGCGCGGCGCAAGTTGAAGGCGCGCCGGGTCTTGTCGGTCACGGTTTCAGGCATCACGAAACAGCCTACGGCAAAGATCAGTGCCACCAGTCCTGCCGCAGCCCAGAACGGGGCACGGGTTCCATATTCGCTGAGCAACCCGCCGATCACCGGGCCAAGGACAAAACCCACGCCAAAGGCCGCACCCAACAGGCCAAAGTTCGCGGCCTTGTCCTTGGGATCGGAGATATCCGCCATGAACGCGGCAGCGGTGGAATGTGTGGCTGCGGTTATACCGCCGACAATACGACCGGCCAGCAACAGCCAGATACTGCCGGCCACGGCCATGACCATATAATCAAGCGTCATGACGAACAGCGACACCAACAGTACAGCTCTGCGACCATAGGCGTCGGACAGGTTTCCAAGGATTGGACCAAAGACGAACTGCATCGCCGCAAAAGCCGTACTCAGCACTCCACCCCAAATAGCGGCATTGGCAAGCGAGTTGCCCTGCACGTCTACAATCAGTTGCGGCATGATTGGCATCACCAGACCAATGCCCATTGCGTCGATCATGACGATGCTGAGGATGAAGAGTGATGGCAGGCGCATGGGACTCGGGCAGGTGATCTGTTCGGGGCACCCTAGGCACAGTCACCGAATGTGGGAAGACAGAGTTTTACGTACAATCTGCTGTATCACCCGAATTTGCTTGCCAATTCGCTTAGCAATCCGGCCAGTTCCTGTGGATGCGAGAAAAACGGAGAATGCGAACTGTCGATGGTTCGTCGGAGTTCCTTGGGGATGAACGCGCACATGTCCGCCTGATACTCCGTGGGGATTGTTTGGTCATCCGTGGTGCGGATATAGGCCTTGGGTACTTCGTTGAAATTCGTGCCGACCGGCAGTGGTGTTTCCTGGGGGAGAATGGCCTGTGGGCACAGGCGCGCATAGGCGTAAGGCAGAATATCGTCCGGACAATCGTGATAGAACAGCCTGGGAATGGCATCTACCGACACGGTGTAAGACAGACCGTCTGCGGATTTTTCCACTGCGTGAGCAATGGTTTGCCGTGGCCCGCGCCTGCGCATATCTGCCAGCGAAAGCCCATCGTGAGGCACGTAGGCGCACAGAAAGATCAGGGCGCGCATGGCGTCCGGCCGAGCCTCGGCTGCGGCGCTGATCGGATAGCCGCCCCACGAGTGACCCACGACAATCGTATCGGGCGTGCAGGCGCTCAGAACGGCATCGCGGCAAGTGTCCAGTGTAACCTCGGACACCGGCGTTGGATCCGCACCATGGCTGGGCATGTCGATGGCCCGGGCAGAGTGTCCCAAAGCCTCAAGCGCAGGGATCAGATCGCGCCAGCACCAGGCTCCGTGGCAAGAGCCGTGGACCAACAGGAAAGACGCCATTGCTGTTCTCCTTCAGATATGCCCGATATCGGTCAGAAACCGGGTTAGGATTGCTGCGTATTCTGCGGGTTTCTCGACACAGGGCAAATGGCCAGTTCTGCGGATCAGTTCGAACCGCGATCCGGGGATCAGGTCAACAGTTTCGCGCACCAGATCGGGCGGGGTCGAGCCGTCCGCGCTTCCGGCGATGCCAAGTGTAGGCAGGCGCAGGCCGCTTGTGGGTGTATAGAAGTCGGTCCCGGCGATGGCAGCGCAACAGCCCAGATACCCGTCAAGCGGTTGGCTGATCATCATGTCGCGCCATGGCAGGTGGTCTTGCGCCGCGCGGAAATCACGAGAAAACCAGCGTTCCATCGTGGCGTCTGCCAGCGCTTCGATCCCACCGCGACGCACTGCGTCGATCCGATCCTGCCAGACTGCGGGTGTGGCGATTTTGGCAGCTGTGTTCGACAGAACCAGCGCACGTATCTGATCCATACGTTTGACGGCCAGCCCCTGTGCAATCATGCCGCCAATGGACAGGCCGACAAAAACGCAGTCGCGAACCTTCAGGTGATCCAGCAGCGCCTCGGCATCGCGGATCAGGGCGCCCATAGAGTAAGGCGCCGGTGGAACCGAGGATTGCCCATGTCCGCGTTTGTCATACCGGATGATGCGCAACCCCTTGGGCAAGTGCGGTAACACGGCGTCCCACAGGTGCAGGTTTGTTCCCAATGAGTTGGCAAAAACCAGTGGCGCGCCATCCGCCGCACCATCGACACGATAATTCAGTTTCACGTCGCCCAGATCAGCGATCATCATGACTCAGGTCCTTGCAGCCCCGGCTTTCCAGGTGCAACTTGCACAGGTTTGGGGTGCCTGTCAGGTCAGGAATTCCAACGCCCTGGAAAAAATATCCGGATCGACATTACCGCCCGAAGTGACCACGATCACGTCGTCGCCCTCGATCTCGTCACCCCGGAACAGGGCCGAGGCCAATGCAACTGCGCCGCCGGGCTCCAGCACGATCTTAAGGCGCAGGAAAGCAAGTGCCATGGCGCGCAGCGCCTCGTCTTCGGTGACCGAAATACCGGGCCCGCAAAGACGGTTGAGGATGGGAAAGGTGATGTCGCCGGGTTGCGGTGTCAGGATGGCATCGCAAATATTGCCTGATGCCACGTTGTTGTTCTGAATCCGTCCCGTTGCCAATGATCGTTTTACGTCATCGAACCCTTCCGGTTCGCACGGGCGCACCCTTAGGTCGGGGGCGTGTTTTTCAAGTGCCAGCGCAATGCCAGAGGTGAGGCCGCCACCACCACAACAGACCAGAACATCCGCCTGAGAAACCCCAAGTTCCGCTGCCTGTCTGGCGATTTCCAAGCCGGTGGTACCTTGCCCGGCAATCACCTGAGGCTCGTCATATGGCCGGATCAGGGTTAGCCCGCGTTCGGCGGCGATGGTTTCCCCGATCTCTTCGCGGCTCTCGTTTGCGCGGTCGTAAAGAACAACTTCACCCCCAAGCGCGCGGGTGTTTTCGATTTTCAGGTGCGGCGCGTCCGACGGCATGACTATGACCGAAGCAATACCATGTTTCGCCGCCGCCATCGCAACGCCCTGCGCGTGGTTGCCCGAGGAATAGGCAATCACGCCGCGCTGGCGTATGTCTTCGTCCAGCGCGGATATGGCAGACCAAGCCCCCCGAAACTTGAAACTGCCCGTATGTTGCAGGCATTCCGGCTTGACCCAAATCAGGCGCCCGGCGATCGCGTCAAGAAATGGCGACGACAGAATTGGTGTCTCGCGGACATGTCCCTTAAGCCGTTTGGCCGCAGCTTCGATCATTTCAATTGTGCTCATGCAGCGTTCTTCAATACCTTTTTGATGACATCCAGAGATTGAGGCTCATTCAGGAACGGAACATGCCCGCGATCCGGGACTTCGGCCGAGATCAGACCGGGATGCCGCCGATGCATCTCAGCCAGGGTTTCGGCGCTCAGAACGTCCGAGTTCGCGCCCCTGATCGCGCCGCAGGGAATGCTGCGCAGCGCTTCAAAAAACAACCAATAATTGGGTATGGCACCGCTCGCGGCCTGTTCCAGAAGCGCCTTGCGCAGGGCCGGATCATAGCGCAGCGCCAGCCTGTCCCCTTGTTGTTTGTATTGAATTTCGGCCTGTTTGCGCCAGATCTCCAGCGGAACTCCGGGGAATTGCGGTTCCATCACATGTTTCAGGGCAGCAGCAGCTTCGTCATAGGTTTTCGCGGCGGGTTGTGCGCCCACGTAGGCCATGATCTTGGCGATGCCTGACGTCTCGATGACCGGCCCCACATCGTTCAGAATCACACCGGCCAAACGTTCGGGGTGGCTTGCCGCCAACGCCATGGCAATCAGCCCGCCCCGCGAGGTGCCCAGAATGACCGCTTTTTCGATGCCCAGAATATCCAGCAGTTCAATCGCGTCATGGGATTCACGAAAGACGTTGTAATTCATGAAATCGGGGTCGTAGTCCGAGCGACCGCGCCCCCTGTAATCCATAGCAATCATGCGCGGCTCAGTGGCATGTGGTGCAAAATACGAGAAATCCCGGCTGTTTCTGGTCAATCCGGCCAGACACAAAAGCGGCGTGCCCGATCCATGGTCTTCGAAATAGATGCGCTTGCCGTCCGAAGTCGTGAAGTCCGGCATCAAAGACCAGCCAGTTTGGGAATGGTGGTCAAGTCAGACAGTACATGCGCTGGCGTCCACGGCAGCCGGTCCATTGGTTCCCCAATCCGATTGACCCAGGCGGTGACAAAACCATAACCGCTGGCCCCTGCGGCATCCCAGCCGTTTGAACTGACGAACAAGACCTCGTCACGGGCGCAGTCAAACCTGTTCTGAACCAGATCATAAACACGGGAATGGGGCTTGAAGACCCCAACGCTTTCGACCGACAGCACGTCATCAAGCACATCGCCGATCCCGGCGGATTGAACAGCGCTGTCCAGCATGGGTGGTGATCCGTTGGACAGGATGGCAGTCTGCATCCCGCCATCCTTGAGGGCTTTCAGCATCGCAGGAACTTCGGGATAGGCCTGCAACTCCCAATATAGATCCAGCAGGCGTTGGCGCAGTTCAGGGTTGCCCTGAAGGCCGGCAGCTTCCAGCGCCCAGTCCAGCCCGTCCTGCGTGACATCCCAGAAATCCGCATGGGCATCCGCCACAGCACGCAGCCATGTGTATTGCAATTGCTTCAGGCGCCAATGCCCCGCGACTTCGGGCCATTTGTCTTTCAGGGCTTCGAACCCCGGCTCGCCTGCCGCCTGCCGGGCGGCGGCCGCTACGTCAAACAGCGTTCCGTAGGCGTCGAACACGCAGGTCGTGATTGCCATATGACCCTCCTCTGATTGCGCGCAGGTTGGCACAACGCGAAAGGGGGGGGAAGGGCCAAGGGTTTACAACTTTGTGTCAACCTCTAGGGTTGGCCGCTTAACCCCTAAAAACGGCCGGAGGCCACTATGACCGAAATCAAGCAAGGTGACACGGTTCGCATCCATTACACAGGGACATTGTTGGATGGCAAAGTCTTTGACAGTTCGGATGGGCGCGATCCGTTGGAGTTCGTGGTAGGATCGGGCCAGATCATTCCCGGTCTGGACAGTGCCATGCCCGGTTTGTCCGCAGGTGACAAGAAACGGGTCGAGATTGCCTGTACCGACGCCTACGGCCCGATCAACCCTGCGATGCGTCAGGAAATCCCCCGCGAGGGTATTCCCGAGGATATTCCGCTGGATCCGGGCACTCAACTGCAGATGCAGACACCAGACAGTCAGGCCGTACCTGTGACAGTTGTGGACGCCAACGAAGCGATTGTGACCCTGGATGGAAACCATCCGTTGGCCGGTCAGGATCTGGTGTTTGAGATTGAAGTCGTCTCGATCAATTGAGACATAGTTCGGGTTGGAACGCCCGCCCGGGCTTCAGCCGATCAAAGCTTCAACAGCTGCGCGCACCTGTGGCTGGGTGAAAAAGACAAACACCAGCAGCAATGATGTCAGCGCGAGCAGCAGCACTCTGGCCCGCTGGCTGAGGAAACCGGACTTTTTCCGGCTTTGCACTGATCGTGCGTTGTTTGCAATGATTTGATCTAGCTTGCTCATACCGAAGTCCTGCCGCCCAAAGATGGTGAAATCTTGGCGGCGGCAGGGAAAGATATGGTCACATGAAATCGGGTTGCGGCATGCCCAGTACGTGGAAACCCCCATCAACGCGGATGATTTCGCCAGACGTGCAGGCTCCCGCATCAGATGTCAGGTAAACTGCGGTCCCGCCAACAGCTTCCAGAGTGGCATTCGAACGCATCGGCGCATTCTGATCGCAGAACTTATATGTCCTGCGCGCCCCGCCAATGGCGGCACCGGCAAGGGTTTTCATCGGTCCCGGTGAGATTGCGTTCACGCGGATACCATCCGGGCCAAGGTCATTGGCCAGATAACGGGTCGCCGATTCCAGCGCCGCCTTGGCAACACCCATGACGTTGTAGTTCGGTACCACCCGGTTTGATCCCTGATAAGTCAGCGTCAGCAGCGAGCCCCCATTGTCCTTCATCATCGGATAGGCGCGGCGTGCCACCTCGATAAAGGAATAGGCCGACACGTCCATCGAGTGTTTGAAGTTCGCCCGCGTGGTATTCAGAAACCGGCCTGTCAGCTCGGATTTATCCGAATACGCAATGGCATGAACAACAAAGTCGATGGTGGGCCAACGCTGGGCCAGTTCACCAAAGGCACGATCCAGTGACTCGTCGTCGGTCACATCGGCATCCACCATGAAATCGCTGCCAAGGCTTTGAGCGAGAGGTTCCAGCCGTTTGCCGAAAGCCTCGCCCTGATAGGTGAAGGCCAGTTCTGCGCCTGCCTCGTGCATGGCCTTGGCAATGCCCCACGCGATTGAGCGGTCATTGGCCACGCCCATGATCAGGCCGCGCTTACCTTTGAGAAGATCCGACATCACTTTCACCCGTTATACTTAGACAGAATCATGGACCCGTTGGTGCCGCCAAAGCCGAAGCTGTTGGTCATGACACTGTCCAGTCCTGCGTTTTCAACCACTTCAGTTGCAATTTCACCGGGCAGGATGCCTTGGGCGAGTGTGTCGACATTGATCGACGGCGTAATGAAATCATTGTCCAGCATGAGTAGGCAGAAGATCGCCTCAAGCGCTCCTGCCGCGCCTTGCGCGTGGCCAGTCATTGATTTGGTCGAGGAAATCGGTGGCACGTTACCTTCACCGAAGATTCGGCGCACAGCCTCTACTTCACCCACGTCACCGACAGGTGTCGAGGTCCCATGTGCGTTGATATAGCCAACTTTGCGACCTTCGGGCAGTGTGTCCAGCGCCAGCCGCATTGCGCGCTCGCCGCCTTCACCCGAAGGGGCCACCATGTCGTGGCCATCCGAGGTAGCAGCATAGCCGGTGACTTCGGCATAAATCTTTGCGCCGCGGGCCAGAGCGTGCTCCAACTCCTCCAGAACGAGGATGCCGCCGCCACCGGAAATCACAAACCCGTCACGGTTTTCGTCAAACGCGCGCGAGGCTTTCTCGGGCGCGTCGTTATATTTTGACGACATCGCGCCCATTGCATCGAACAGGCACGAAAGTGTCCAGTCCAGTTCCTCGCCGCCGCCAGCGAACATGACGTCCTGCTTGCCCAGCATGATCTGTTCGGCCGCGTTGCCGATGCAATGTAGCGAGGTCGAGCAGGCCGAGGTGATCGAATAGTTGATACCCTTGATCTTGAATGCGGTCGCCAGGTTTGCCGAGATTGTCGAGCACATGCATTTCGGCACTGCGAACGGACCGATCCGCTTGGTCGCGCCTGTCTTCAGAACGGTCTGATGCGCCGTCAGCATCGCGCTTGTCGACGGGCCGCCAGAGCCCGCAACCAGTCCGGTGCGGGGATTAACGATCTGGTCTTCGGTCAGCCCGGAATCGGCAATCGCCTGGCTCATGGCGATATGTGCATAGGCGGCCCCGGGACCCATGAATCGCAGGGTACGTTTGTCCACGTGTTCAGCCACGTCAATCTTGAGCGTACCCGCGATCTGACTGCGAAACCCGTGTTCCACCATCTGTTCGCTGGCTTCGATCCCGGATTTACCAGCTTTAAGCGAGGCCAGAACCTCTTGGGCATTATTCCCGATCGAAGACACTACCCCCAGACCGGTGACGACTACTCGACGCATGTGCGCACTCCTTATTTCGGGTCGGTCAGGCTCAGGCCTCGGACAGAACGACCTTCATATCTTTGACATCATAGATCATCTCGCCATCGGCTTCGACGATTCCATCTGCCACACCCATGGTCAGGCGACGTGTCTGAATCGCTTTTTTGAAATCGATTTTATACGTTAGCATCTTGCGGTCGGGACGAACCATACCGGTCAGTTTCACTTCGCCCACGCCGACAGCCATGCCGCGCCCTTGCCAGCCACGCCAACCCAGGTTGAAACCGGTCAGCTGCCATAGACCGTCAAGGCCCAGGCAGCCCGGCATAATTGGGTTGCCGGGAAAATGGCAGTCAAAGAACCAAAGGTCAGGGGTGATATCGAACTCGGCCAGCACATGGCCCTTACCGTGCAGGCCACCGTCTTCCGAGATGTCGGTAATCCGGTCCATCATCAGCATTGGCGGGGCGGGCAATTGTGCATTGCCGGGGCCAAATAATTCGCCGCGGGCGCATTTCAGCAGATCGTCTTTGTCAAAACTGCTTGGGAACTGGGCCATTCTTGCCGCCTCTCCTGCCGTGGGTCCGTTCGTTATATCTGGCCTCGTCTAGCACCCGTTTGCAAGGTCCTGCAAGAGCAGCGGCTACATCATGTTGTGTATGCCGCGTTCTTTGCGAATGAATTTCATTTGAAATTGCCAACCATGCGCTCCTATATATAATGGAAGTGACTATGGGTATTGGATCAATGACACCGCAGAGCGGCGAAATAGCAACGGGTTGGCTGGTGAACGCCGGCCTGCGTCCGACGCGTCAGCGTGTGGCGTTGGCTGAGCTTCTGGTGGGCGATGGCCGCCATCGTCACGTCACCGCCGAGAGCCTGTTTGAATCGGCCAAGGAGAATGGTGACGCTGTGTCACTGGCGACGGTATACAATACCCTGCGCGCGTTTTGCGACGCTGGTGTTCTGCAGGAAATTACTGTGGACGGGTCAAAAAGCTATTTCGACACGAACACGCATGACCACCCTCATTTTTATTGGGAAGACGAGGCGCGCCTTAGTGATGCGCCGTCTGACCAATTGGTGATCCAACGCCTGCCTGAAGCGCCCGAGGGGGTCGAGATTGCCTCGGTCGACGTTGTCATTCGCCTGCGCAAAAAGTAGCGCCAATACCGCCTTTCAAACTCGCCAACAACAAACGTTCAACCTGATCAATGGTCGCGTCAGCTGGCCCTGTTCCGTGGCGCGCAAGAACAACGGACTCAGTTGCGTCCTGATCGCTGATCGGAACACTGACAAGACGTTTATTGTCATAACTGACCGGGTTGAGCGGGCTGGTATAGCTGATCCCGATCCCTTCGCCATGGGCGGCAAGACTGCGCTGAATCTCAATCGATGCCGCCCTATGCGCGACAGTCGGGTGCAGACCGTTGCGCCGAAAGAGGCTGAGGATGTGTTGTGCCGACCAGCCTTCTGTCGACAGGATCAACGGATGAGCGGCCAAGTCAGCCAGCGAGACTGTGCCCGCTGTCGCCAACGGATGATCCGGGGGCATAAGGGCCTTTGGCCGACTGTCGAACAGTTTTGCTCGTGTAAACCCCGCGTCCATTGTCAGCTCGTAAGTGATTGCAACATCGATCTGGCCATCAATCAATCTGTTCAACAGCCCTTCGAAGGAGGCGGCAAAATAAGTGATAGCGATGTTTGGAAAAGCATCGCGCAAATGGTGCAGGGCGGGTGCCAGCAGGAAGGGCGCGAGGTCCGTAAAACACCCCAGTCTTAGATGTGTCGTGCCCGGCGACGGAGTTTCAGATGACTCGATTTGGGCTGCGTCTTTCAGCAGGGTCTCGGCCTGATCGATGAATTTTCGCCCCTGAGGTGTCAGCGCCATGGCCGAACCTCGGCGGCGGATAAACAGCGGGTATCCCAAATGTGCCTCGACACGCGTCAGGGCCGTGGACAGTGCTGGTTGTGAAACATTCAGGTATTGTGCGGCTGCTGACAGGCTGCCGTGGCGCCCGACCGCGCAAACATATTCGTACTGACGCAGTGAAATGTATAACATGAAATTAATTATAACTTCGAAAGATATGATTTGAACAGAACACTCCTTCTACGCAAAAGATTGAAAAACGAATGGAGACCCGGATGCCTCACCCGCTTGTTACCCAAGAGATGATCACAACGTATCAGGATGATGGCGTCGTTCTGATCAAAGGGCTGTTTGCAGACTATGTGGATCAACTGCGGAAGGGTGTGGCCGCGAATATGGCAGAGCCTGGCCCGTATGCATCAGAAAACAAGAAAGAGGGTCAAACGGGTCTGTTCTTTGACGATTACTGCAACTGGACCCGCATTCCACAGTTCCGCGAGGCGATCGAAAACTCGCCCGCGGCCGAGGTCGCAGCGGACCTGATGCAGTCGAAAAGCGTGCAGGTGTTTCACGACCACGTATTGGTAAAAGAACCCGGGACATCCATGGCCACGCCCTGGCATCAGGATGGCCCATATTACTTCGTTGAAGGTCAGCAAACCATCAGCTTCTGGTCTCCGCTGGATCCGGTCAGGCAGGCGACGTTGCGCTGTGTCGCAGGCTCTCACCGGTGGGAGAAAGAGGTGCTGCCAACCCGCTGGGTTTCCGAGGAAGGTTTTTTCCCCGATGAAGGGCAGTACATCCCCGTGCCGGACCCGGATGCCGAGGGCATGAAAGTCGTTGAATTCGAAATGGACCCCGGTGACGCCGTTGCCTTCAATTATCGCACCCTTCACGGTGCGCGGGGTAACCACTCGGATAGCCGTCGCCGCGCCTTTTCTCTCCGGCTGGTCGGCGATGACGCACGGTATGTAGAGCGTCCAGGCAGAACCTCTCCACCTTTTCCCGGCCATGGCATGACACCGGGGCAGCGTCTTCGTGAAGACTGGTTTCCGGTCCTGTTTGAGCGCTGAGGCGCTTCAGAACCATTGGCCTGATTCGATCAGACCCAGATCCAGCAGCTGCCGCGAGTGCCATTCAAAAGGCACGGAGTTGCGCCAGCTAAAATTTGGAATGTCAAAAGTCGACCCGGCATTTGTTTTGAGCGCCTTCGCAGCGCGGAAGGAACAAATAGCTGCGGTCATGTTGTGATGCCAAGGGCAAGAGTAGGTATTGTATTCCGGCTCATTGAACGTGTGGTCGGATTTCAGGATCAGGCCCTTTTGCGCCTTGAACAGGGCGATGCGGTCGATGCGACGGCGTTCATAGGGAATGTGATCCTCGAACCGCCAGCGCAAGCCACCTGACAGGTCAACCTGCCGGTCCAGCGGTTGGCCGTCAGGGTCGTGGCGTGATTGGGCATAGTAACCCGTTTTGTCGAACAAAGCCTGTTCGGGGGCGACACCGTTGGGAAAAGCGGTCAGGTCCTCGGCATAAAGGTCGATGACGTAGCTCAGCATCGCATTGCGGCGTTCTTCGCTGTGAAAGGCCAGCATCTCAGCAATGCTGCGCGTTTCGCAAAACGGAAAGAACAGGTATTCGGCGTTGTAGCAGTAGTACATCCAGATGCCGGGCGCGGCCTGAATTATTCTGTTCAGGGTATCGAAAACCACCGTTCGGGGAACGCATTTCAAGGTGACCCGATGCACCCGGTCGGTCAACGCGGGCTCCAGTCGGAACTCCTGAGGCATGAAGGCGACAACGGATTTGAACCCAAGCTTCAAATGGTGATGCAGAGTACTTTCCAACTCGACCTCGTCCTCGGCAAAGACCATCGCAACGGGGCCTTGCGCCATTGCGGGCTGCCCCTCTTTCAGGAAATGGTTTAGGGAATCGTATTGCATCGGCTTTTTTCAATTTTGTCTTGCTGGAAAGTTCCGCCAAATTCGGGTAATTGCGCCCGCATTGCAAGCGGCGTTCGAAGCATATAGACGACGCCGGTCCAGCGAATGCAAAGGCCCGTCTTATGTCCGAACCGAAGAAGCTGTTTATCAAGACCTATGGCTGTCAGATGAATGTCTATGACAGCGAACGCATGTCCGAGGCGCTGGGCGGGCTGGGCTATGTTGAAACCCAGACACCTGATGATGCGGATATGATTCTGCTGAACACCTGCCACATCCGTGAGAAAGCGGCAGAGAAAGTGTATTCCGAACTTGGGCGCTTCAAGGGCCTGAAGGCCGAGAAGCCTGATCTGAAAATCGGCGTGGCGGGCTGTGTCGCTCAGGCGGAAGGCGAAGAGATCATGCGCCGCCAGCCTCTGGTTGATCTGGTGGTCGGCCCGCAAAGCTATCACCGCCTACCCGAGATGGAGGCAAAGACCCGAGCGGGTGAAAAGGCGTTGGACACGGATTTCCCCGAAGAGGATAAGTTCGAAAAACTGAAAAACCGCCCCAAGGCCAAGCGTGGCCCGACGGCGTTTCTGACTGTTCAGGAGGGCTGCGATAAATTCTGCGCCTTCTGCGTGGTTCCTTATACACGCGGTGCTGAAGTCAGCCGCCCAGCGGATCGCATAATTCGCGAAGCCCATGATCTGGTCGAGCGCGGGGTGCGGGAGATCACGTTGCTGGGCCAAAATGTCAACGCCTATCACGGTGCCGGGGCGAATGGTGACATGACGCTTGCTGGTTTGATCTGGGAACTGAACAAGGTCGACGGGCTGGAACGTATCCGCTTTACCACCTCGCACCCGAACGACATGGCCGACGATCTGATCGAGGCACATGGCACCTGTGACAAGCTGATGCCCTATCTGCACCTGCCGGTTCAGTCGGGTTCGGACCGTATCCTCAAGCGGATGAACCGCAGCCACACGGCAGAAAGCTACCTACGGCTGGTCGAACGCATTCGTGCGGCGCGGCCTGATATCGTGATGTCGGGGGACTTCATCGTTGGTTTCCCCGAAGAAACCGAAGATGATTTTCAGGCCACGATGGATTTGGTCGAAGAGGTCAAATACGGCTACGCCTATTCCTTCAAATACTCCACACGTCCAGGAACCCCGGCGGCTGAACGGGCTCAGGTCGATCCGGCAGCGGCAGATGAACGGTTGCAGCGGCTTCAGGCTTTGATCACGCGCCATCAGCGGGAGATTCAGGACGGTATGGTTGGACGCACTGTTCGCGTTCTTTTTGAAAAACCGGGTCGCTTGTCCGGGCAGATGGTTGGAAAGTCTGAATATCTGCATTCGGTGCACGTAAAAGGACCAGAGATCGCCACGGGTGACTTGAGAGAGGTCCGGATCACTGCGTCGGGGGCGAATTCTCTGGCGGGCGAGTTGCTGTAGATCGGTGCAAACACCTCCCGGACACCATAGTTGGTGTTTGTTTCCAAAATTTACCCTTGATTTATTGCTTAGAACTATGCTCCGAGAGGAGCCATGGTTTTTTGGGCGCAAGGATCTGCGTCTACAAATCGGCGATATGCCGGTCCCGGAAAACGGGATGAGGGAGGTACGAGTGTCGACTATCAAGAGCTTTGGGAGCCTGAGCAGGTTGAGAACACTGACGTTAACTGCCGCTGTTACACTGATTGCCGGCGCATCCGTTGCCGGTGATTTGAAAGGTGACATAAGCGATCCGGAAGTGGTCAGCCCGAAAAGATTCAGCAGCGATGTCCGCGCTTTTTACCTGGGACTTACCGGCGGTTATGGCTCTGGCGGGGACGATCGGTTTGGCCTGACAACACCCGGCGGACAGTTTGATATCGGTGATCAGGATTTATCCGGAACATTCGGGGGTCTCCGGGGCGGCTGGCGTGGTGTCTTACCAGCTTCAGGTGGGCGCGACTACGTCTATGGCTTTGAAGTCGGGTATGAATTCGGATCCCTGGACGACACTGTCAGCAGGCGGATCGGCGGCGTCAATGTGCAAGGCGGAACAGAGATATCGGATGTTCTGGCAGTCCGATTTCGCAATGGTCTGACAAACCGCAGCGGACGAATTCTGTATTTCTTCAGTGTCGGATATCTATGGGGCGATGTGGAAACAACCAACAGCTTGGCATTGGGCCCGACGGTTCAGAATTTCTCGGCGTCAGATCGGCGGAACGGTTATTCGGCAAGCATAGGGGCCGAGCACAAGTTGTCCGACAACTGGTCGATTACGGGCGAATATGAATATGTCCAATTCCAATCAAAAAACGTCCAGTTCAGTTCTGGCTTTTCCACAAAGTCCACACCAAAATACAGCGGTTTGAGATTCGGGCTGAACTATACCTTCTGATGTTCGCCCAATCGGCAACCGATCACCGTTAAATCGGCTGTTATGACATCTCAGCGTTTATTTTTGAAACTGTGGCTTGCGCCTACCAAGATTTGTTGTCTACGCTCGGAGTGAACAGCCAAGACAGGAGAGCGGATTGGCCATCGGTGCCCTGACCCCACCGCAAGATGAAATGCCCCAACACGAGGCGTTCGTAGAATTTCCAGACAACCGATTGCTGATTGACCTGTGCGGTGAATATGACCGCAATCTGGCCGAGATCGAAACCAAGCTTTCGGTCCAGATTGTACGTCGCGGCAATCAGTTGGTTGTTATGGGCGATGATGATGCTCAGAAACAGGCAGTTGAAGTGCTTCAATCGCTGTATACACGGCTTGAAGGTGGGCGCGAGGTTGAGGCCGCAGACGTCGATCGCGAGTTGCGGATGGGTGTTTCGGAGCAGGGAACTGGAAGCCGCGATGGCGATCAGCTTGAGATGTTCAAGGGCGGTTCTGTCGAGATCAAGACCCGCAAGAAGCTGGTTGAGCCGCGCACCGACGCCCAGAAAGCCTATGTCCAGTCACTGTTCAAGAATGAGCTGGCCTTTGGAATTGGCCCGGCGGGGACGGGTAAGACCTATCTGGCGGTGGCGGTCGGTGTTTCGATGTTCATCGGCGGACATGTGGACCGAATCATCCTGAGCCGTCCGGCGGTCGAGGCGGGCGAGAAACTGGGCTATCTGCCAGGCGACATGAAGGACAAGGTCGACCCTTACATGCAGCCGCTTTATGACGCGCTGAACGATTTTCTGCCCGGAAAACAGTTGGCCAAGCTGATCGAAGAGAAACGAATCGAAATCGCTCCGCTGGCCTTTATGCGCGGTCGTACGCTGGCCAACGCATTTGTGGTTCTGGATGAAGCGCAAAACGCCACCACGATGCAGATGAAGATGTTCCTGACCCGTCTGGGCGAAGGAAGCCGCATGGTCATAACTGGCGACCGGTCACAGGTCGATTTGCCGCGTGGCGTTCAATCGGGCCTGGCGGACGCTGAGAGGTTGTTGAAAACGATCCCGAATATCAGCTTCAACTACTTCACTTCGAAAGACGTGGTGCGTCACCCGCTTGTCGCTGCGATCATCGAGGCGTATGAGGCCGATGCGGGCCGTGAAACCACGTGAGCACATAGCCCGCTAACGAGGCTGTTGCGCGGTAAGATGACCCTGGATCTCATTTTCGAGGACGAAAGGTGGCAAGATCTTGAGGTCTTGTCACAAAAGGCGATTAACGCCGTTCTGACCCATTGCGGTTTGGCCCCGGAGCTGTGCGAAGTCAGTATTCTGGGGTGCAACGATGCGCGGATTTCGGAACTGAACGCAGAATTTCGCGGCAAACCGACGCCCACCAATGTGCTGAGCTGGCCTGCGGAAGACCTAGCTCCGGACGAGCCAGGGCAATCACCACGCCTGCCAGAGCCGGACATTACCGGCGAGATTGTTCTGGGCGATGTTGCGATTTCCTATGACACTTGTGCCCGCGAGGCGGCCGAGGCCAACAAGGCAATGAGTGACCATGTGACCCATTTGCTTGTTCACGGAACGTTGCATTTGCTGGGTTATGATCACATTCGTGACCCCGATGCCACCTTGATGGAAGAGATTGAGGTCAAGATACTTGGCAAATTGGGTATTGATGACCCATATAAGGTATAATGTGGGTTCAAGACCCGATCAGTTGGAACAAGGTAATGGGCGAAATAGAAGGCAGTTCTAGGGCGGCGCAAAGCGCGCAACCTCAGGACAGCAGTACTGAAACGGAAGAGAAAACCGGTCTGTTTTCTCGAATCCTCGAAGTGTTTTCGAGCGATGATACTCAACCGGACCAGACGGTGAACGGGCAAAACGCGGCTGTGGCGCAGCCACGCGGGATGATTAACCTGCGCCGGATGCGCGTTGAGGATGTTGCCATCCCTACCGCTGAAATCGTCTCGGTACCTTCGACGATCACAAAAGATGAACTGGCGGACGTTTTCCGAAGCAGTGGTATGTCGAGGATTCCAGTCTATGAGGGAACCTTGGATACACCGCTTGGTTTTGTTCACCTCAAGGATTTTGCTCTGACCCACGGTTTCAACGGTGGGGGTAAAAAGTTTGATCTGACCTCTATGCTGCGGACGCTATTGTTCGTGCCGCCATCCATGCCAATCGGCGTCTTGTTGACCAAGATGCAAACCGAGCGGCGTCACATGGCATTGGTGATTGATGAATATGGCGGCGTTGATGGTCTGCTGACGATCGAAGACCTGATCGAGCAGGTCGTGGGTGAAATCGCTGACGAGCACGATGCGGATGAAGACCAGCTTTGGGTGCAGGAAAAGCCCGGATGCTATGTGGTACAGGCACGTGTGCCGCTCGAAGATTTCGAGGCCGAGATTGGCCGGTCTCTGACCAGTCATGAAGACGTCGACGAAGAGGAAATCGATACTCTGGGCGGGCTTGTCTTTATGCTCTCCGGCCGCGTTCCGGCGCGGGGTGAGGTTGTCATTCACCCAGAGGGCCCGGAATTCGAAGTGATCGAAGCCGATCCACGCCGAATCAAACGGCTGCGCGTCATGCTGCCGGACGTTGCTGCATGACCCCAGTAAGGGGCTGGCCATTATCGTTGAGATTGTTGGTCGCTGCCACCCTTGGCGGGGCAGGCGCGTTTGGTCAGGCGCCTCATCTGTATTGGGGCGCAACCGTTTTGGCTCTGGTCCTGATTGTGCCGATTTTCCTTGCCAGCGAAACCCGAGGCCGGGCGGCATGGGTCGGCTGGGCCTTCGCGACCGGCTATTTTGCCCATGCCCTTGGCTGGATCATTGAGCCGTTTCAGGTGGATGCTGAACGACATGCCTGGATGGCCCCGTTTGCGTTAGTATTCTTGGCGGGCGGACTGGCCTTGTTCTGGGCTGCCGCCTTTGGCCTGTCGCGCAATATTGGTGCCACGCCCATTCGTCAGGGCATATTACTGGTTGCAGTCTTGTCCCTGGCAGAGGTGGCGCGTGGATATGTGATGACCGGCTTTCCATGGGCTGGCGTCGCGCAGATCTGGGTGGATACACCGGTGGCTCAGGTGCTGTCTCTGGTTGGGCCATATGGGTTGAACGCGCTGACCTTTGCCGCAACGTTACCAATTGGCGCGGCATTGGTGCAGGATAAACCCTTGAACGGTTTGGTGCGGACCCTGGGTTGTACCGGCGTGATGGCAGCGATGGCGATTGCCTACGGGTTGACGCGACCCGTCGTTCAGGACGGTTCACATCTGGTTCGCGTGGTCCAGCCGAATGCCCCTCAGCACCAAAAATGGGATCCGGCATATGCGCCTTTGTTTTTCGCGCGTCAGGTTGAATATACCGCAGCCTTTCCCAGACCCGACCTGATTGTCTGGCCCGAGACCGCAGTTCCAGCTTGGTTAGGTAGCGCACAACCGTTTCTGTCAACTGTTGCGGATGCCGCGCAGGGTGTGCCGGTGATATTGGGGATTCAGCGCGCAGAAGGCCCGAGAATCTTCAACTCGCTGGTCTATCTGGATGAAACCGGGCGTCAGGCAGGGTTGTATGACAAACACCATCTGGCGCCTTTCGGTGAATACGTCCCCTTGGGTGACCTGATGGGGCGTTTCGGGGTCAGTGGCTTGGCAGCCACAACCGGGCACGGGTTCAGCGCGGGGCCGGGCCCCGCCCTGTTGGACCTCGGCAAGCTTGGAAGCGCATTGCCCCTGATTTGCTACGAAGCCATTTTCCCGCAAGATGTGAATGGTGCGCCGGGCCGGGCTGACTTCTTATTGCAGATCACAAATGACGCGTGGTTTGGTACGCGGTCGGGACCGTTTCAACACCTGGTGCAAGCCCGGATGAGGGCAATTGAGCAGGGCTTGCCGATGATACGTTCGGCCAATACCGGTGTATCGGCCATAATTGACCCATTGGGTCGGGTGACTGCGTCGTTGGCTCTGGGTGAGGCAGGATATGTGGACGCCGCGTTGCCGCAACCACACCGTCGCACGACTTATGCACGTATCGGGGACAGTCCGATCGTTGTTGTCTTACTGTTTATTCTGGCGATGGCGCTGTTTGGTACTCGCGGCAACCGGGCAATTAGAGATTGACCCCAACTTTGGGCAAGCGTATGCGTCTGTGGTCTGCCACAACGGCTTCCTGGCGTGGCGGAGAAACCTTAATGGAGCACATTTATGTCCCGACAGAACTATACTTTTACTTCGGAATCCGTTTCTGAAGGGCACCCGGATAAGGTCTGTGACCGTATCTCGGATGCTGTCCTTGATGCATTTCTAAACGAAGAGCCTGAGGCGCGCGTGGCCTGCGAAACCTTTGCCACGACCAACCGCATCGTTATCGGTGGCGAAGTTGGTCTGTCGGACAAGGACAAACTGCATGACTACATGAGCCGCATCGACGAAATTGCGCGCGAGTGCGTGAAAGACATCGGATATGAGCAGGACAAGTTCCACCACGAAACAGTCGAGGTGACGAACCTTCTGCACGAACAATCCGCCCATATCGCGCAGGGCGTGGATGCCGCGGACAACAAGGACGAAGGCGCTGGCGACCAGGGCATCATGTTTGGCTTTGCCACAACAGAAACGCCTGCGCTTATGCCTGCGCCGATCCAGTATTCGCACGCAATCCTGCGGCGTCTGGCCGAAGTGCGCAAGAACGGCACCGAGCCTGCACTGGGGCCGGATGCGAAATCTCAGTTGTCCGTCGTTTATCAAGACGGCAAACCAGTCGGCGTCAGCTCGATCGTTCTGTCGACGCAGCATCTGGATGAGGCGCTGACGTCGGATGACATCCGCGCCATCGTTGAACCCTATATCCGTGAAACTCTGCCCGAAGGCTGGCTGTCGGCTGATACCGAATGGCACGTCAACCCGACCGGCAAATTCGTTATTGGCGGACCGGATGGCGACGCGGGTCTGACCGGTCGTAAGATCATCGTGGATACCTATGGTGGCGCGGCCCCGCATGGTGGCGGTGCTTTCTCGGGCAAAGATCCGACCAAGGTTGACCGTTCGGCGGCCTATGCCGCGCGCTACCTGGCGAAAAACGTCGTAGCCGCCGGTATGGCCGAGCGCTGCACCATTCAGTTGAGCTATGCCATTGGCGTATCGAAGCCGCTGTCGATCTATGCAGACACGCATGGCACGGGTCAGGTTGCAGATGCGGCGATCGAAAAAGCAGTTGGCCAGATCATGGATCTGACACCCCGCGGTATTCGTCAGCACCTTCAGCTGAACAAGCCGATCTACCAGCGTACAGCGGCTTACGGGCACTTTGGTCGCGAACCGGATGCGGATGGCGGTTTTAGCTGGGAACGCACTGATCTGGTCGACGCACTGAAATCAGCAGTTTGATCTGAAAAATCCAAAGCGCGCCTTCAGGGGCGCGCTTTTTCTTTGGGGCGGTGCACGCTCTTGCAACGTACTCCGCTGCGCAGTATGGCCACCGCCATGAGCACCGAGACCCCACAACGCCCGCGCAGAAACTTTTATGGCCGTTTCAAGGGCAAGACCCTAAAGCCCAGTCAAAAGACCTATCTGAACGAAGATCTGGCTGAATTGTCACCCGGCGCTGTGGACTGGGACATTAACCCTGAACGCAAGCCGCTGGACCTGGATGGCCTGTTCGGCGGTAAGCCGGTCTGGTTGGAAGTCGGCTTTGGCGGTGGTGAGCATCTGGTGCACCAGGCGCAAAACAATCCTGACATTGGCATCATCGGGGCCGAGCCTTACATCAACGGTGTTGCCATGCTGCTGGGCAAAATCCGTCAGGCAGGTGTTGAAAACCTCGCCGTGCACCCCGGAGATGCGCGTGATCTGTTCGACGTGCTGCCAGAGGTCAGCGTTTCGCGCGCGTTCCTTCTCTATCCCGATCCATGGCCCAAAACGCGGCATCATCGCCGTCGGTTTGTAACCCAGGAACATCTTGAGCCATTCGCAAAGGTGCTGAAACCCGGGGCGATCTTCCGGGTTGCTACTGACATTCCCGATTACGTGCGTCAGACATTGGAAGAGGTTCCGCGCGCCGGGTTTGAATGGCTGGCCGAACGCCCTTCGGACTGGCGCGAACCGTGGAACGACTGGATCTCTACGCGATACGAGCAGAAGGCGCTACGCGAGGGTCGGACACCTCACTACCTGACCTTCCGACGCAAAGGCTGATTGCCGCTGGACCAACGGGCGTCAATTCGCTAATCGGCTTGAGCACTGATAGCGCAAAAGGAGCCCTCATGTCCGGACACGGCACGCCCATCCCGATGACCTCGCATCCCTGCGGCCCGCTGACCGGCATGGCAGAGGTGCCCGGCGATAAGTCGATTTCGCACCGGTCGCTGATCCTTGGCGCAATGGCCGTGGGTGAAACCCGGATTTCGGGCTTGCTGGAGGGCGAAGACGTTCTGGATACCGCCAAGGCGATGCGTGCCTTCGGTGCCGAGGTCACAGATCACGGAAACGGGGAATGGACAGTGCACGGCGTGGGTGTCGGTGGCTTCGCCGAACCGGGTCAGGTGATCGACTGTGGCAACTCGGGAACCGGTGTGCGGCTGATCATGGGGGCGATGGCGACCTCTCCGATCACTGCGACATTTACTGGTGATGCCAGCCTGAACAAACGCCCCATGGCGCGTGTTACAGACCCTCTGGCCCTGTTTGGGGCAGAATCGGTTGGGCGGTCCGGCGGGCGCTTGCCGATGACCATCGTTGGCGCGGCGGACCCGACCCCTGTGCGATACGAAGTTCCTGTGCCGTCGGCGCAGGTGAAATCTGCCGTTCTGCTGGCGGGTCTGAATGCTCCCGGAAAGACCGTTGTGATCGAGAAAGAGGCCACGCGTGACCATTCCGAACGGATGCTGGCTGGATTTGGTGCCGAGATCACCGTCGAGGATACCGACGAGGGCCGAGTTATCACTTTGACCGGTCGCCCGGAACTGAAGCCGCAGGTCATCGCTGTACCGCGCGATCCGTCCAGTGCGGCTTTTCCGGTTTGCGCGGCGTTGATCACACCTGGATCCGATGTTTTGGTGCCTGGGATCGGTTTGAACCCCACACGCGCGGGCCTCTTTACGACCTTGCGCGAGATGGGCGCTGATCTGACCTATGAAAACGAACGCGAAGAGGGAGGCGAACCAGTCGCCGATTTGCGCGCCAAATACTCGCCCAACATGAAAGGCATCGACGTTCCTTCCGAGCGTGCCGCCTCAATGATCGATGAATACCCGGTTCTGTCGGTAGTGGCTGCAAATGCCACAGGCACAACGATGATGGGTGGCGTGAAAGAGCTGCGCGTGAAGGAAAGCGACCGGATTGACGCCATGGCCCGTGGCCTGCGCGCCAACGGGGTGACTGTTGCCGAAGGTGACGATTGGTGGTCGGTTGAAGGGCTGGGCATCGGCAACGTTCCGGGTGGAGGCACCTGCGAAAGCTTTCTGGATCACCGCATCGCCATGTCGTTCATGGTGATGGGTATGGGTGCACAGAGCCCCGTGAGTGTGGATGACGGCGGCCCGATCGCGACGTCGTTCCCGATCTTTGAACCACTGATGGAGTCGCTGGGTGCAAAGGTAGAGCGCACTTGAGTTTCACGGTTGCCATTGACGGACCAGCGGCTGCGGGCAAGGGCACGATATCAAAGGCCGTGGCGGCGCATTTCGGGTTTGCTCATCTGGACACGGGTTTGCTGTATCGCGCTGTCGGAAGGCGTACGCTTGAGGGGGAAAGCGCGATTGAAGCCGCGCAGTCTCTGACTGCAGAGGAGCTTGAGAAGGGCGACCTGCGCACCGCCGACGTTGCGCAGGCAGCTTCCAAAGTGGCGGTTCTTCCGGAAGTTCGTGCGGCCTTGGTCAATTTTCAGCGCGCTTTTTCCCGCAGGGCAGGTGGGGCCGTTCTGGACGGTCGTGATATCGGCACGGTGATTTGTCCGAATGCCGAAGTGAAGCTGTTTGTAACAGCCAGTGCTGAAGTGCGCGCCGAGCGACGCTTCCTGGAGCTAAGTGCAAAAGGCGCTGACGTAACCCGTGAACAGGTTCTGGCAGATGTCAGAGAACGGGATGCGCGAGATGCTGAGCGCAGCATCGCTCCGATGAAACCCGCTGAGGATGCCGTGCGGTTGGACACCACCGATTTGAGTATCGAGGCGGCGTTGGCCAAAGCCCTTGAGGTGATCAACGCAAAACTGCCCGCGACGCGTTAACGCCGCAGGCAAACGGGGCAGGTCTTACAGCTCGCCCACGGCGACGGTTTTGATATTCGCCCATTGGTCATCCGCCGTCTTTGCGGTGGCGACAACGTCCTTCAAAAAGGCTGCCCGGGTTTCCGCGTTCAGGAACAGAAACAGTTTTCCGTCTGCGACAAGGTATTGATCCGGGTCACCGTCAAACTTCTTGCCGACCGATACGCCGAATGAACAGAAGCCACCATGCTGCGGCAGGTATGCAGCAGGGTTTGCCTCGAACGCTTCACGGTTCGCGGCGGACGTGAAATAATAGGAGGCTCCGTCATAAGTTGACGAATGAGTGGCGAAGCCTTCGACCGGGTTGCCATCATTGACCAATGCAACCAGATCAACGCCATGTGCGGCCAGTGGCGCACCAGCGGCTGAAATGCCGTTGGACACGTTGATTTCGTCAGCGGCAAAGGCCGGGGTGGACAGGGCAATTGCAGTCGCCATGGCGGCAAAGATGAGAGATTTCATAATATTTTCCTTTTGGTTCTGGTTTCTGGTCGACCTCTTTGTCGACCGATAAAGCTAAATTAGGGAAAGGATACGGAACGTTTAATCTCAGATACGTCACCAAATCTTGCAGATCGTACAAACAGTCGAATGGTTGGCGTTCACTCTCCAATTCTCCACCATCCATCCTGTGACGCAGGAAGCCGGGCGCCGCGTGACGCGCGAAAAGTTGAGACATATCACCTTTGCGTTGCATGCTGAGGCTTAGCCGCGTGGTTCGGTTCCCGGTACCAGGATTCCTTCGGGCAAGAACCTGCCGCGGACCATGCAGACTTTTTCAGTCAGAACCTGCTATCATTCAGGTTGCCATCTTGCATTGGGGATCAGCGCTAGGCAGGAGTTCCTGCGCGCGCTGCCGCGCACCATAGGCTTTGCACTTGCACCGGTTCAAGATTCAGCCTATACGCGCGCTGTCGATACAAGGGCGGTCAACGTCCGGATGACGTTTCTGAGCAGGGCCGGGTTACCTCGGCCCTTTGTGTTTGTTTGCTCGGGGCGCACCGGATCACGCCTGAAGACGTCATGAAACAAGACCGGCGGAGACAACCGCTCGGCCAGCAAAAACGTACTGTAAAGGAAATGAACGCCACATGGCTAACACATCCATGGAGGAATTCGAAGCCCTCCTGAACGAAAGCTTCGAAATGGACACGCCCGAAGAGGGTTCTGTTGTCAAAGGCAAGATCCTGGCGATTGAAGCCGGTCAAGCCATCATCGACGTCGGCTATAAAATGGAAGGCCGCGTTGATCTGAAAGAATTCGCAAATCCCGGCGAAGCCCCTGAAATCGCTGTCGGCGACGAGGTCGAAGTTTACCTGCGTGCCGCAGAAAACGCCCGTGGCGAAGCCGTCATCTCGCGCGAGATGGCCCGCCGCGAAGAGGCATGGGATCGTCTGGAAAAAGCATACGCCGACGACCAGCGTGTCGATGGTGCAATCTTTGGCCGCGTCAAAGGTGGCTTCACCGTCGATCTGGGTGGCGCAGTTGCGTTCCTGCCCGGTTCGCAGGTTGACGTACGCCCCGTACGCGACGCAGGCCCGCTGATGGGTCTGAAGCAGCCGTTCCAGATTCTGAAAATGGACCGCCGCCGTGGCAACATCGTTGTGTCGCGCCGCGCAATCCTGGAAGAATCGCGTGCCGAACAGCGCGCCGAAGTCATCGGCAACCTGACCGAAGGTCAGAACGTCGAGGGCGTGGTCAAGAACATCACCGAATACGGCGCATTCGTTGACCTGGGCGGCGTAGATGGCCTGCTGCACGTCACTGACATGGCATGGCGTCGTGTGAACCACCCGTCCGAGATCCTGACGATCGGTGAAACCATCAAGGTTCAGGTCATCAAGATCAACAAAGACACCCACCGCATCAGCCTGGGCATGAAGCAGCTTCAGGAAGATCCGTGGGATCTGGTTGCTGCCAAGTACCCTCTGGGCTCGGTTCATCAGGGTCGCGTCACCAACATCACCGACTACGGCGCATTCGTCGAACTGGAAGCCGGTGTCGAAGGTCTGGTGCACGTGTCCGAGATGTCCTGGACCAAGAAAAACGTCCACCCCGGCAAGATCGTCTCGACCAGCCAGGAAGTCGACGTCATGGTTCTGGAAATCGACGGTGCCAAGCGCCGCGTGTCTCTGGGCCTGAAGCAGACTCAGCGCAACCCATGGGAAGTGTTTGCAGAAACCCACCCCGAGGGCACCGAAGTCGAAGGCGAAGTCAAGAACATCACCGAATTTGGTCTGTTCATTGGCCTCGAGGGCGACATCGACGGCATGGTTCACCTGTCGGACCTGTCCTGGGACGAGCGTGGCGAGGATGCGATCCAGAACTACCGCAAAGGCGACATGGTTTCGGCCGTTGTCTCGGAAGTGGATGTCGAGAAAGAGCGTATCTCGTTGTCGATCAAAGCTCTGGGTGGTGACAAGTTCGCAGAAGCCGTTGGCGGCGTGAAGCGTGGCTCGGTCATCACTGTCGAAGTGACCGCAATCGAAGATGGCGGCATCGAGGTCGAGTACGAAGGCATGAAGTCGTTCATCCGCCGTTCCGATCTGTCGCGTGACCGTTCCGAACAGCGCCCCGAGCGTTTCTCGGTCGGTGACAAGGTTGATGTCCGCGTAACCAATGTCGACAGCAAGACCCGCCGTCTGGGTCTGTCGATCAAGGCGCGCGAGATCGCAGAAGAGAAAGAAGCCGTGGAACAGTACGGTTCTTCCGACTCGGGCGCGTCGCTGGGCGACATTCTGGGCGCAGCGCTGAAGTCGGGCGACTAAGCCCGGGGCGCATCCCAAGTATGATTTACGGCCTCGCATGGAAGTGCGGGGCCGTTTTTGTTGCGAATCAACGTGTTCCAAACACGCTGCTTAAACTCGATAATGTTCGCGCTTGAAGTGTGTAAATCGGCCTGTCGGGCAAAATTTCGCGTGAGAATATGGCAAAATAAAGCCTCAACACGCAGAGTATCCGTTCCCCCGTTCTGGGTTTTTTCCTATACTGTCAAAACAGTAGACCTGTCACACCGGCTGCCTGGGAGGGTATCACGAATGATCCGTTCAGAACTGATTCAGAAAATCGCTGACGAAAACCCGCATCTCTATCAGCGTGATGTCGAGCGGATTGTGAACACCGTGTTCGAAGAAGTCACCGATGCCATGGCGCGCGGCGACCGGGTCGAGCTGCGCGGCTTTGGTGCCTTTTCGGTGAAAAAGCGGGATGCCCGCGTTGGGCGCAACCCCCGTACCGGTGAAACCGTTCAGGTCGAAGAAAAATGTGTACCATTTTTCAAAACTGGTAAGTTGCTCAGGGATCGTTTGAACGGTAAAGCCTGACCTCATGATGCGTTACCTTCGATATGCTTTTCTTGGGACTCTCGGGATCGTTCTGATTTCCGTTTCCCTGGCAAATGTTCAGTCTGTAGAACTGAAACTGATGCCCGATGCTCTGGCCGAGCTTCTGGGCTTTAACGTCAGTACCTCTTTACCGCTTTTTCTGGTCGTTCTCGGTGGCGTTGTCGCCGGTTTGATCATCGGTTTCATGTGGGAATGGCTGCGGGAACATAAACACCGCCGCGATGCGACCGTGAAAAAGGGCGAGGTCCGCAAGCTTGAACGTGAGGTCAAGAAGCTCAAGAAAAAGCAGAACGAGGGTAAGGATGATATTCTGGCCCTGCTCGACGAGGCCAGCTGAGGCTTATGTCGACCGTTGTGTCCGTCAAGATCTGCGGTTTGACCGCCCCAGAACATGTGCGCGCTGCGGTTGAAGCTGGCGCGCGCTATGTCGGGTTCAACTTCTTTCCCAAATCGCCCCGTTACGCACCGATACCGCAAGCCGCGGCGTTGGCCGCCGAAGTACCAGTCGGCGTCGCCAAGGTCGCTCTGGCCGTGAATTTCTCGGACGCGCAGCTTGATGAGATTGTCGCGGGGGTTCCGCTGGATATGTTGCAGCTTCACGGCGGAGAGAGCCCCGAGCGTGTGGCAGAGATCAAGCAGCGCTATGGCCTGCCCGTCATCAAGGCGATCGGTGTTGCCGAGGCCGAGGATTTGGCTGCGATTGATCTGTATTCCGAAGTTGCAGACCAGCTTCTGATCGATGCAAAGCCGCCGAAGAATTCGGAACTTCCCGGCGGCAACGGTCTTCCTTTTGACTGGCGGCTGCTGGCAGGTCGAAAATATTGGCGCAGGCCGTGGATGTTGTCCGGTGGTCTGAACCCAGACAATGTCGCTGAGGCGATCCGCATGACGGGTGCGCGGCAAGTCGATGTGGCGTCGGGTGTTGAAAGCGCGCCGGGCGTAAAGGACGCTGGACTGATACAGGCATTTATCGACGCGACACGCTGATTTTGTTTGCCGCTGCCAGGGGGCGACATGGTGCGTTTTGCCATGGCAAATCCCGCGACGACCACCTATGAAAGTCAGGTACGACGAGGGAGACACCCATGGCCAACGATCTTTTCAATTCCTTCATGTCCGGCCCTGACGAGCAAGGGCGCTTTGGCATATTCGGCGGGCGTTTTGTCAGCGAAACGCTGATGCCGCTGATCCTGTCACTGGAAGAGGAATACAACAAAGCCAAGGATGATCCGACCTTCTGGGCCGAGATGGATGATCTGTGGGCCAACTATGTGGGCCGCCCCTCACCTCTGTATTTCGCGGAACGCCTGACCGAGCATCTGGGCGGGGCGAAGATCTATCTGAAACGCGATGAGCTGAACCACACCGGCGCACACAAGATCAACAACGTGCTGGGCCAGATCATTCTGGCGCGCCGCATGGGCAAGACCCGGATCATTGCCGAGACCGGGGCAGGGCAGCACGGTGTGGCCACAGCCACGGTCTGTGCGAAATTTGGTTTGAAATGCATCGTTTATATGGGTGCCCACGACGTGCAACGTCAGGCGCCGAACGTGTTTCGTATGCGCTTGCTTGGGGCCGAAGTGATCCCGGTCACTTCGGGTCGCGGTACGCTGAAGGACGCGATGAATGACGCGCTGCGTGACTGGGTGACCAATGTGCGCGATACGTTCTACTGCATCGGCACAGTGGCCGGTCCGCACCCATACCCGGCGATGGTGCGTGATTTCCAGTCGATCATCGGCAAGGAAGCCAAAGAGCAGATGATGAAGGCCGAAGGCCGTCTGCCGGATACGATCATTGCGGCTATCGGCGGTGGCTCGAACGCGATGGGCCTGTTCTATCCTTTCCTTGATGACAAGGACGTCAATATCATCGGCGTTGAAGCCGGCGGTAAAGGTGTAAACGAAAAGATGGAGCATTGTGCCTCGCTGACAGGCGGTCGTCCGGGCGTTCTGCATGGCAACCGCACCTATCTGTTGCAGGATGATGACGGGCAGATTCTGGAAGGCTACTCGATCTCGGCCGGTCTGGACTATCCGGGTATCGGGCCCGAACATTCCTGGTTGCATGAGGTTGGTCGCGCGACTTACGTCTCGATTACCGACAAGGAAGCGCTTGAGGCATTCCAGCTGTGCTGTGCCACAGAGGGTATCATTCCGGCGCTGGAACCCAGCCACGCTCTGGCGCATGTCATGAAGATCGCGCCCGAGTTGCCCAAGGACCACCTGATCTGCATGAACATGTGTGGACGCGGTGACAAGGATGTTCAGACCGTCGCAAAATACCTGAACTTCGATATGTCTGACACCGAGGGTCGCACTGTCGGTTGATTTCGAACCGGAGCCACATGCCCCGGTTTACAGTCTCGATCAATCAAGCTGCCGGGAAAACCCGTCGGTCCACCCGTGATTGTAGCGCCGGTCCGAAATGGTCTTCGGATCTAATTGCTGTTTTGCGGAGCGCAGATGGATTGTTGCTCCTACCCGGCGTGTCATCCGGTTTTGTCATCGTATGCTCGCCGTCGCAAGCGATCCTTTTGGACCCGCCGGAGCCCGGCCAAAGAATCGCCCACAAGCGATATCGCCCTGTTCCACTTGCGCCCGAAGGTTTCCAAATGGTGGTCAGTGCGGCAAGTGGAGCCACACTGTTGTAAAATTGCTGAAATTTCAGCGATTATGTCCCTTCTGTCTTTGCAGACGAGTTTCCAGCGTAGCCTGCCTCAGGTTTCTTTCTCCGCGCGACGACACTGTAAATATTGGGTGTTTCAAGCCGTTTGAGATTGGGTCCAGGTCAAAACCCGGTTGTTCCAACAACACGACGTGTCCCGCACGCCCCAGTTGATTCCTGCCGCGTTCTATACAGCGTCTTCCAATTGAATTAACTTCTCATTAACCGGCGATTTGCGGTCGGTTCTGGGGATGTCTCTGCGAAGATGGGGCAAGGATGACGCTGCTTGGGATGCGATTTTAACCCCAGGCACTCTGGTGTTTGGCACCCACGCGGTGCTGTAGGAGGTAATATGGTTTGGTCCGCAATTACGAGGCTGTCGTGCCTGGGTTTTTTGGTTTCCGCGCTTTTGATGGGAAGCGTCAAAGAGGGTCTGGCGTTTGGCAACCCTTCGTTTCCGTCCCAGACAGTCGCAACACCCAACGGCGGGCAGATTTTCTTTTCTAATCTACAAGGCACTGCGACAGCGTTCATGTCGTTGGGCGGCTCGGGAGAAGGCCCGGGAGGATCGTTCTATTTCAACAATGGTGTTTTGACTCAACCTGCTATTACGCCAGCAGGATTGGCCAATCTTGGATATATTGGCGCGACTATACTCAGCCAGAACGGAGCGGACTCAACTTACGCCGCTGATGGCTATCTTGGGGTCATGTTCACCGCGCGCGAAACCGTGGGAGGGCCGCTTTACCTTTATGAGATCGCGCTGTCGGGTGTCACGAATACCCAGATTATCAACACGCGGACGCTGGCCGACACGACGCAGCCGACTGCCTCAATCGGTGCACTGACAACAATCGGCAACGGAACGTTCCAAGCGGTGATCACACTTAGTGAACCCAGCACAGATTTCACGGTGGGCGACTTGTCGGTCACCAATGCGTCCGCCACCCTGACTGGGTCCGGAACCAATTATGTCGCAACGCTGACTGCGCAAAGTAACGGTACAATTGAGCTGTTTATTCCCGCAGGCGTTTTTTCGGATGCCGCCGGGAACCTGAACCTTGCGTCCAACAGGGTCAGCACACAACAGGGTGTAACGGACACACAGCGACTGGTGCAGGCCTTTCAGAACGCCCGGGCCAACAGCCTCGTGACCAATCAGCCAGAGCTGACGCAGTTTCTTCAGCAATCAGGATCAGGTGCGCTGGACTCGTCGGTGACGCAGGGATCGGGGTATCTGAAATTTGCAAGTGATCCAACCCAACCGGTCTGGTTCAATCTGTCCGGGAACTGGAGCTCGCAAAACGATTACGACAGTTCTTATGCCTTGGCCGTGGTGGGGGCGCATGGCTGGGTGAACTCGAACCTTCTGATCGGCGCCATGCTGCAGATCGACTATGCCGAAACCGAAAACGGCCCGGCCAGCGTGGATGGCACAGGGTGGCTGGTCGGACCTTATGTCGTCGCCAAACTGCCCAGCCAGCCGGTGTTTTTCGAAGGGCGCGTTCTGTACGGTCAGGCTGATAACGATATTTCTCCACTGGGCACCTATACCGACAGTTTCGATAGTGAACGCTGGCTGATCCAGTCGCGCGTAACCGGAGAGTTCAAGCGCGGTGACCTGACGCTTATGCCGCTGCTGGATGTTAGCTATGCCAGCGACGATCAGGAGGCTTATACCGATAGTCTGGGCAACCTGATCCCACAGCAGGATTTCAGCCTGACCACTGCACGGCTGGGTATGGATTTCAGTCACCCAATCCAGGTGTCGCGTGGTCAGATGATGCTGACCGGTGGTTTGTCTGGTATCTGGAGCACAACATCTGGCACAGGCACTGTTCCTGGCGTGACACCGATAGGGGATACCGCCCGCGCTCGCGCTGATCTGGGTTTTGACTATCGGCTGGAGAACAACAGCCTTCTGGCTGCAAACCTGTTCTACGACGGTATCGGCGAAAGTGGTTTTGAAAACTACAGTGTCAGCCTGATCTGGCAAATGGCATTCTGAATCAGCCGTGCGCCCCTTATGGGGCCTTCAGGTCTTTGCCTTATTTTGAAGCAAAATGTCGAGTGGTACGATCTCAAGCGCGCGTTGATGTGTCGCCTCCAGATGAACCTGCGGTGCACATCCTTCGTCATGAGCTTGCAAAAACCGGCTGGCGCATAAACACCAGCTGTCGCCGGGGTGAAGGCCTGGAAAGTCGAATTCGGGTCGTGCCGTGCTCAGATCATTGCCGACATATTTTGAGAATGCCAGAAACTCGGCCGTCATCACGGCGCAGACGGTATGACTGCCCTGATCCTCGGGGCAGGTATTGCAGGCGCCATCCCGGAAAAACCCTGTCAAAGGGTCGCGAGAGCAAGGGGCCAGAACGCCACCCAGTACATTGATACTGTCTTGTTTCTGCATAAAGACATCTTACAGACTTTCCGCAATCTTGCGGAACATTTCGATGTTCAGGTCATTTACACCCGGTTCACGGAACAGCCTGTCTGCACCGGTGGACACAATCAGAACACCCCTGGGCTGGTTGAAATAGATGTATTGCCCATAGACGCCACGGGCCAGAAACTCTCCTTCATGCGCGCCGCGGGGAATCCACCATTGATACCCGTACCCGATCTCTCCTTGTGCGGTCGGTGCGCTGGGTTGGGTGGCTTCGAAAATCCATTCGGCAGGAACCAGTTGTTTTCCATTCGCGATGCCGTCCTGCAGGATCATTTGTCCGAACCGGGCGAAATCACGTGTGGTAAAGTTAAGGCCCCCCAAAACAAATGCGACCCCTGCACCATCAGTGATGTAGTATCCGTCCCGCTCCAGCCCCAAAGGTTGAAGGATCTTTTCCGTCAGAAGGTCCGCCACGTTCCGCCCGGTCGCACCGCGTATAACCATGCCCAGAACATGGGTGTCGATCGACACGTATTGCCAGGTTTCACCCGGCGTCGCAAAGCTGTCTTGCAGCGAGGCTGCGAAATCGTCCAGCTCACCACCCAGGGCAACCACACGCCCCATCCGATTGATGTCGGAATTTGGGTCGAGGTAATCTTCATCAAACGTCACGCCGCTTGCCATGTTCAGCACGTTGCGGATCGACGCGGTTTCATACGCGCTGTCTTTCAGTTTTGGCGCATATTTGACGACCGGGTCATCCAACGACCCGATTGCCCCCTCTTGCAGCAGGATACCGAAAAGCGCCGAAAGATAGCTTTTGGCGACCGACCAGGAAATCCTCCGGTCATCCGGCCCGGTGCCAAGATAATATTCCTCGAACCTGACTTTGCCGTTCTGCATAACCAGCAACGACGTGACCGCGCGTTCATCGATCCAACTGTCGGTTCCCTCCGGCAGCTCGAACCCTTCGCCATAAGGCAGGTCCCAGGTTGGCGCGTCGCCACGCGGCAGGTTCACGGTCAGAAAAGCCTCTTCCATGTGCGAGAAATTGTGAACGATCTTCTCTTCCGAAAATAACGAGTTCACGGCCAAAAGGCGCTGAAACTCTTCGCGCTTCCACAGCCCGACGGCAGTGGCGGCCAGAACCAGCGCCAGTACGATGCGCAGCACCCACTTCAAGATGGATTTCATCGCATTGCCTCCCTAGTTGAGCGGTATTGGAACGCGGGAGATCACATTCCGCAACCTCTACGTAACGGAAAGAGGCAGAGGTGCTACTTGAATTTGTCCAAAAGCTTCTGCATCGCCGACCGGTTGTCGCCCGCGGCGTCGGGTGCGGCTGTTGAAGCTGTGTCGGCTTTTGGTGCGGCGGTCTTTGATGATCGCGGCGGGGCAGTGCGCAATGCAACTGCATTCATGAACTTGCCGCCCTCGTCCTGAGCCAGATAAGCAGCCCCGTCCGAGACACCCCGAAGAACGTCGTCCAGCCAGCTGGTTTCGGATTTCGCAAAATCACTGAGCACGTACCCCGAAACCATTTCCTTGCGGCCCGGATGCCCGATCCCAAGGCGTACACGGTCATAGGCCGCCCCGATATGCTCATGGATCGAGCGCAGACCGTTATGCCCGGCGTGCCCGCCCCCTGCCTTGACGCGCAATTTGCCCGGGGCAAGGTCCAATTCGTCATGAAATACAACAACGTCAGTGGATTCCAGCTTGTAAAACCGCATCGCCTCACCCACGGATTGACCCGAACGGTTCATGTAGGTCTGCGGTTTCAACAGCAGGACTTTCTCGGTGCCAAGCCGACCTTCCGAAATCTCGGCCTGAAACTTCGATTTCCAGGGACCAAACCCGTGATCTTCTGCGATCCGGTCCAGGGCCATGAACCCGATATTGTGCCGGTTCCGGGCATATTTCTGGCCCGGGTTTCCCAATCCAACAAACAGCTTCATGTTTCCGTTTTGCCTCTGTAGCTCCAAAGCCATTTCATGCCCGGAAATCGTCAGGAAATCCAGTCAGGCCTGATTATTGGACCCGCAAAAAAAAACGGGGCTCACCCGAGCCCCGCTTCAAAGTCGGAAACATTGTTCCAGACTTATTCTTCTTCTTTTCCGACAACTTCGACTTCATCGGCTGCAACTTCACCATCTTCATCGTCGTCGCTGGTGGACAGACCAGTCGGCGCCGAGATGTTGGCAATCACAAAGTCACGGTCGATGGTTGGCTTGGTGCCCTCAGGCAGTTCAACCGACGAAATGGTCACAACGTCATTGATGTTCAGACCGGTCAGATCAACGGTGATCTTTTCAGGAATGTCACCGGCGGTGCACATCAGTTCGACTTCCGGGCGGACAACGGTCAGAACGCCACCCTTTTTGATGCCAGGGGCCGCACCTTCATTGATGAACTCAACGGGGATGAACAACGCGATCTTGGTGGTCCGGCGCAGGCGCATCAAGTCCAGATGGGTCGGCAGGTCTTTGACGACATCACGCTGAACGTCGCGGCAGATGACGCGGACGTCATCGTGGCCTTCAACTTTCAGGTTCCACAAGGTCGACTTGAACCGGCCCGCTTTCAGGCGCTTGAACAAGACGTTGAACGGGATCTGGATTGGCAACGGTTCTTTGTCGCCACCAAATACGATGCCCGGAACCATGCCGTCGCGGCGTGCTTGACGAGCGGCGCCCTTGCCTGTCCCCGTCCGTTCCAGAGCTACGAGATCAGGAATCTCACCAGCCATGATATATTCTCCAATGTTAGGGCGGGCATCCTCCAAGGCTGTATACCCGCGTGAAGCCGCGTCCTTAGCTTGATTCACCCGATTTGGAAAGAGGTATTTCTTGCCGTGCCGTTCGGCTGGGTTCTATCGCCTGTCCTGGAGTATTATCGGGTGGACGATTGAAGGATCCCCAGCTTCATCTGGCCAAAAATATCCTGGGGGAGGCGCCCGGAACGGGCGTCGGGGGCAGAGCCCCCTGATTGACCGGTTACGCTTGCCAGCGACCCCCGAAGTTTTCAGGTATCAGCAGATTGTGACGCCCCAACGCAGCCACATTTTTCTCACCACAAAGCGCCATTGTCGTATCAAGCTCCCTCTGGATCAGCTCAAGCGCCGTGGTGACACCTTTCTGACCCATGGCACCCAGACCATACACAAACGCGCGGCCAACATAGGTCCCTTTTGCCCCAAGCGCCAAGGCTTTGAGCACGTCTTGCCCGGACCGGATGCCGCTGTCCAGATGCACCTCGATATCGCCACCGACCGCATCCATGATCTCGGGCAGGACACGAATTGAGCTTAGCGCGCCGTCAAGTTGACGCCCACCATGGTTTGACACGACAATCGCATCGGCACCCAGCTTGGCGGCCATCCTTGCGTCCTCCGCATCAAGGATGCCCTTGAGGATCACTTTCCCGCCCCATTGCTCCATCAGTTTTTCAACCTTGGACCAGTCCAGGCTGGGGTCGAACTGTTCTGCGGTCCAGGCCCCCAATGACGATGCGTCCGAAATACCATGCACATGCCCCACGATGTTGCCGAACTCGCGACGCTGGGCCCGCAGCATTTCAATGCCCCAGGCCCATTTGGTCATCAGGTTGGCGATGGTTTTTGCCGTCAGTTTGGGCGGGGCCGACAGACCGTTTTTCAGGTCCTTGTGCCGTTGGCCCAGAATTTGCAGGTCGAGCGTGATCACCAGTGCGGAACATCTGGCATCTTTTGCCCGCTGGATCAGGCGGTTGATGTAGTCCGTGTCTTTCATTGTATAAAGCTGGAACCAGAATGGCTTGTCGGTATACCCGGCCACATCTTCGATCGAGTTGATGGACATGGTGGACAGCGTAAAGGGTACACCAAATTCTTCGGCGGCTTTGGCGGCCTTCATCTCTCCGTCTGCATGTTGCATCCCCGTCAACCCGACCGGGGCAAGCGCCACGGGCATTGAAACGTCTTCGCCAATCATTTGCGAAGATGTCGACCGACCGGACATGTCGACCGCAACCCTTTGGCGAAGGCGTATTTTTTCAAAATCGGTCGTGTTTTCGCGAAAAGTCTGTTCTGTCCAGCTGCCGCTTTCGGCGTAGTCATAGAACATACGGGGCACGCGGCGTTCATATATGCGTTTGAGGTCTTCGATATTGGTGATCACAGGCATGAAAACAGGGCTCCGTGTACATTGGTTAGTTTTCTTTACCAATTCATTCCCAAGGCTGCAATGTCTTGGCGTCACAGTGAAGGGTCACAAAAAACCCGCCGCGGTATCCGCGACGGGTCACAATTCTCGTATGTTGGCTGCGAAATCAGGCGCTGTGCGCGCCATCCGAAAGAGATTTTACAAAGGTCAGCACGTCGGTCACAGGTTTACCAGCGCCGATCTGGCTGACGATCGCTGACCCGACCACCGCGCCGTCCGACACCGAGGCAATATTGCGCGATTTCTCGGGCGTGTTGATCCCGAACCCCACGATTACCGGCAGATCGGTCGCGGCCTTGATGCGGGCAACCTCGGGGCCAACATCGGTTGCTTCTGCCTCGGCTGCGCCAGTGATCCCGGTGATCGAGACATAATAAACAAAGCCCGAAGTGTTTTGCAGAACACGTGGCAGGCGTTTGTCATCCGTGGTCGGGGTCGCCAGGCGAATAAAATTCAGACCCGCCGCTTGCGCGGGCAGGCAGAGTTCTGCGTCCTCCTCGGGGGGAAGGTCCACCACGATCAACCCGTCAATACCAGCTGCTTTTGCATCGGCCAGAAACGCATCGACACCCCGGCTGTAGATCGGGTTGTAATACCCCATCAGGACAATGGGGGTTGTATCGTCCGTTTCCCGAAAGGTTCGTGCCAGATCCAATGTGCGTTGCAAGGTCATGCCCTGCTCAAGCGCACGTTGGCCCGCGGCCTGAATTGTCGGGCCGTCGGCCATCGGGTCAGTAAAGGGCAAGCCCAGCTCGATAACATCCACGCCAGCACCAGGCAGGCCTTTGACCACTTCAAGCGAAATGTCATAGTCGGGATCTCCGGCCATGACATAGGCGACAAAGGCTTTTTTTCCTTCGGCTTTCAGGGCGGCGAACTTGGCGTCGATACGGGTCATCGGATGTCCTTGCACTCGGGTTTCGACCTGATGTGCAGAAACTTTGACCGAAAATCAATCCCGCCCAGACAGGAATGGATCAGAAGCCCAGATGATATGGATCAGAAGCCCAGATGATAGCGTACCAGCAGGGCATTCACGCCCGGGTTCTCGTCATTGGTACTGGCGTTGGATTTATGGGTTAGCGCGACAGACACGCTGTTGCCATTGTTCAGGTTATAGCCAAGTCCCAAAAGGCTGCGAATCTGGAAATCGCCCCCAAGATCATTCAGGTCGTTGCTGGCATTATAGTAGCCGGGCATAACACTGCCTTCCAAAAACCAGCGATCACTCAGCGCATACTGCCCGATCAAACCCGCGCCGATATGCGTGTCACCATCTTCATTTACAGTTAGGGCCGCACCCCAACCGGCGCGAAACCGCGTCGCCTGATGAAATGGCGTGTGGTGGTATTCGATCGAGATCAGACCCTGATCTTCGGATGTGTCTTCAGAATAGTCCGCGTATCCGGCACCAAAAACAACGGTTTGGGCCTGGGCTGACGCGCAGGCCGTTGCCGCCAGTACGGTTGCAAGAAAAAAGTGTTTCATCTGTGTCCGCCAACAAAAAGTGATCGTGCGCTATTAACTGGTATTCGTAGCCGTCGTTTTTCAATTTCGGCAAGAACACAATTTTCAAACGATTTTGTGATGTGGCGAAATGGACTCGGCAAAGGTGCCGCCAGCAATCCCTTGCGCATTCAGGCGGACCTGCATAGAAGCTGCGATCGTATTCTATGCAGGAGGCCGTGATGGGCTTTAAAATGGGAATCGTGGGTCTGCCGAATGTCGGCAAGTCGACCCTGTTCAATGCGCTGACCAAAACCGCTGCTGCGCAGGCCGCGAACTTCCCGTTCTGCACCATTGAGCCCAATGTCGGGGATGTTGCGGTTCCCGACGCCCGCCTCGACAGGCTGGCAGCGATTGCGTCCTCAAAACAGATCATCCCCACGCGGATGACTTTTGTGGATATCGCGGGTCTGGTGAAAGGCGCGTCAAAGGGCGAAGGGCTGGGCAACCAGTTTCTGGCGAATATTCGCGAAACGGATGCGATTGCCCATGTGCTGCGCTGTTTCGAAGACGGTGACGTGACACATGTCGACGGGCGTGTTGATCCGGTTGCGGACGCTGAAACGATCGAAACCGAACTGATGCTGGCCGATTTGGAAAGCATCGAAAAGCGCCGGGCCAATCTGGTGCGCAAGCTGAAGGGCAACGACAAAGAGGCGCAACAGCAAGATCGCCTGTTGGCCGAGGCGCAGGCCATGCTGGAAAACGGCAAGCCCGCACGTCTGGTCGAAGTCAGAGACGAGGACGCCAAGGCATGGAAGATGTTGCAACTGCTGACAACCAAACCGGTTCTCTACGTCTGCAACGTGTCCGAGGAAGACGCCGCACAAGGCAACGAATTCTCTGCCCGCGTGGCCGAAATGGCCGCCGCGCAGGGCAATGCCCATGTCATCATCAGCGCCAAGATCGAAGAAGAGATCAGCCTGCTGGATGAGGACGAAGCCCAGATGTTCCTTGAGGAGATGGGTCTGGAAGAGCCCGGCCTCGACCGTCTGATCCGCGCAGGTTACGATCTGCTGAAGCTGGAAACCTATTTCACCGTCGGCCCGAAAGAGGCCCGCGCCTGGACCATCCGCACCGGCACCGCTGCACCGCAAGCAGCAGGTGTGATCCATGGCGATTTCGAAAAGGGTTTTATCCGCGCCGAGACCATCGCCTTTGACGACTATGTCGCTGCCAATGGTGAGCAGGGCGCGAAAGAGGCGGGTAAGATGCGGGCAGAGGGTAAGGGCTATATCGTCAAGGACGGCGACGTGATGCATTTCTTGTTTAATACGTGATTCACGGTCTTATTTGTGGATGGTTGTTTGAAGTGTTTTGAGGTGGGCGCTGTAACGTCTGCGGCGTCGCACCAATTGCCATTCGTAATTTGGTATCATCCTCTAACTGGATACCCACAGAGTGTTTCGCCGAAGCTTTTGAAGGGGAAAAAGCGGAACTCTTCGTAGCCAATGCTGTGTTTTGCTTCGTCTGAATTTGGATGATAACGGAAGGCACCAAGGTATTTCATATCCTTGAAAAAGATTGAAGCAGGTGGGGCGACACCAGCGGTTGGCCCTACTTCATTACAACTCCAATCATCATTGCGCAGTCGTGCGTCCACTTCTTCCTGATGGTTGAAGATGCGGACGCTTGGCCCATCTAAAATCTTCATCATCCATACACTGTTCACTACGATAACAGTGCCGTCATCGTGCAGGTATAAATTAACCTCGCGGCCCAAATCGGCCACGAGCCATTCGTAGGCGCAAGAGAAGGGGGTGTCGTCACACATGACCAAGCGGCGTTCATACTCAGTAAAGAGTGATCGAAAAAGCGTGGGAACCTGCACGCGTACAGTCAAGCCGTCAGGGAACTCAAATGCATGCTTGTAGGGCTCATCTGCAGCCGCTGCTCGTAAGTTGACGGTTATAGAAACAGTGAAGATAAAGCAAAAAAATAGGAAAGTTCTAAATGGTTTGCTCATCAGCTGTTCCGGTTTCTGGCGCTTTGATCTTTAAGGACAAATGACATTTCATCTTTTGTGTGACAACGGTTTTGAATGTTGAGTTTCACTGACAATTCAGAGGTGTCGTTGGATAGTAACAAGTGTAAGCTCTTCTGGCTTATTACGCGCGCCATGTAACGCCTGCTTTCCTTCCCAATCGAAGTCTCGCTAAGGTATGGATCGACCAGCTGTCGGAGACAATAATAAATGATCGAAATCCGCGACCTTCAACTCCTCAGCGCCTTGGCGCGGCATCGGCATTTTGCCAAGGCGGCCGAGGAGTGCGGGATTTCACAGCCCGCGTTTTCGATGCGCATCCGCAATCTTGAGGACCGGTTAGGTGTCTCGATCGTCCGTCGCGCCAACCGCTTTCAAGGGCTGACCGAAGAGGGCGAGATGATCGTCCAGCGGGCGCGGCGTATTCTGGACGACACCAAGGCGCTGGAACAGCAGGTGCTGGCCGCCAAGGGTGAGATTACGGGCACACTGATCCTCGGCGTGATCCCGACCGCAATCGCCTTCACGGGACGGTTGGTCAAAAGGCTGCGTGACGCGCATCCTCGTATCGTCACACGCATTGAAACCATGTCTGCCACCGCAATTCAGCACCGGCTGGACGAAGGCAGCCTTGATGCCGGGGTGACTTATGGTGACAGCATCGGCACGGACTTCCGGCAGGTTCAGCCTCTTTACGAGGAAACCTATGTGTTGTTGGTGCCCACGAATCTGACGGACCAAAGCGGCCCGATTCCGTGGGCGCAGGTCGCAGAATTTCCGCTCAGCCTTTTGGAGCCGCAGATGCAGAACCGGCGTATTCTGGACCGGGTGTTTGCCGAACAGGGGCTGCACCCCGATATCGTTGCCGAAACCAGCGGTTTCACGGCTTCGATGGTCATGGTGCGGGAGGGGCTGGCGGCGACGGTTGTTCCTCGGGTTCTGGTACGTGCGCTGGGCGATTTGAAGGGAACGAAAGTGTTGCCGCTGATCGAACCTGTTGTCAGCAAACCGATTTGTCTGGCGACCCTCAGCCGCGACCCCGAGTTGCCGACGGTCAAGGCTTTGCGGGATGTGGTGACCTCTTTGCGGTGATAAGGTGTCGTTATCGTGCGATTGCCAAAAGCGATTTGACGATATGTTTGCCTGATGAGAGACGGAACCTCAATCGGAGGGCATCATGGCACCATTAGATACCAAGCCATCAGGCACACCCAAGGGCGTCTGGAAGTCAGGTAAAGGCAAGGGGCGGCACACACCCAAGGGCCGTCAGTTCACGGATGAGGCGCAGGCTGAAATCACACGCCTGCTGGGCGATCGCCCGCGCCGCCGTGATCTGTTGATCGAATTCCTGCATTTGATTCAGGACGAACACGGCCATATCAGCGCCGACCATATCGCGGCATTGGCCGTCGAGATGCGGATCGGTCAGGCCGAGATCTACGAGACCGCGACTTTCTATGCCCATTTCGATGTGGTGAAAGAAGGCGAGACGCCTCCTCCCGCTTTGACCATACGGGTTTGTGATTCCCTCTCTTGCGAAATGGCTGGTGCCCAGCAGTTACAGAAGGCGTTGGAAGACGGTTTGGACCCTGCCGAAGTTCGCGTCGTTCGCGCGCCCTGCATGGGGCGTTGCGATACCGCTCCGGTATTGGAGATTGGCCACAATCACATTGATCATGCGACCCCCGAAAAGGTGCAGTCGGCGATTGCAGCAGGGGACACCCATGCGCATCTGCCCGACTATGAGACCTTCACGGCCTATGAGGCCGAAGGCGGTTACGCCAAGCTTATAGAGCTGCGCGACGGCGGTGATTGGGAACAGGTGCAAGAAGACGTCCTGTCCTCGGGCCTGCGTGGTCTGGGCGGCGCTGGCTTCCCGTCGGGCAAGAAATGGGGCTTTGTTCGCATGAACGAAGGCCCGCGCTATTTGGCTGTCAACGGCGACGAGGGTGAACCCGGCACGTTCAAAGACCGCTATTACCTGGAGCGCACACCGCATGTCTTCCTTGAAGGAATGCTGATCGCTGCATGGGCGGTCGAGGCCGAGACCTGTTTCATTTACATGCGCGACGAATACCCGGCAGTGCTGGGTATTCTGCGTCGTGAGATTGCGGCATTGGAAGATGCCGGTATCGTCGCAAAGGGTTACATCGACCTGCGCCGGGGTGCTGGCGCTTATATCTGCGGTGAAGAATCCGCGATGATCGAATCGATCGAGGGCAAGAAGGGCCTGCCACGCCACCGTCCTCCGTTCGTGGCGCAGGTTGGGGTCTTTAACCGTCCGACCTTGGTGCACAATGTCGAGACGCTGTATTGGGTCTCAAAAATCTGCCGCGAAGGGCCGCAGATTCTGAACTCTGTTGAAAAGAACGGCCGCAAGGGCCTGCGCAGCTATTCGGTCTCGGGGCGTGTGGCGAAGCCAGGCGTTTACCTGCTGCCCGCAGGTTCGACCATTCTTGATGTGATTGATGCCGCCGGCGGCATGGCTGATGGCCATGTGTTCAAGGCGTATCAACCGGGCGGGCCGTCGTCTGGTCTTCTCCCCTCAAGCATTGACGACGTCCCGCTCGACTTCGACACGCTTCAGCCGCTTGGCACCTTCATCGGGTCTGCCGCCGTTGTGGTTCTGTCCGATCAGGACACCGCCCGCGATGCCGCGCTTAACATGCTGCGGTTCTTTGAGGATGAAAGCTGTGGTCAGTGCACACCCTGCCGGGCAGGCTGCGAAAAGGCGGTCAAGCTGATGCAGGCCGACAAGTGGGACACCGATCTGTTGGAGGATCTGTGTCAGGTCATGGGCGATGCCTCGATCTGCGGTCTGGGGCAGGCGGCCCCGAATCCGATCCGCCTGGTCATGAAACATTTCGCTGACGAAATCTGAGGGAGACAGAGCCATGCTTGACGCAAGCCCAACCAAGACCGTCACCTTCAACCTGAACGGCGATGACGTCACTGTGCCCGAGGGCACCACGATCTGGGAAGCAGCCAATGGCCGGGGCCTGGTGATCCCGCACCTGTGCCACAAGCCTGCGCCGGGATACCGCCCCGATGGCAACTGCCGCGCCTGCATGGTCGAGGTGGAGGGCGAGCGCACGCTGGTCGCCTCATGCATCCGCCCGGCGGCTGACGGGATGGTGGTCAAGACCGATACCGACCGCGCCGAGAAATCGCGCGCCATGGTGATGGAATTGCTCGTGGCCGACCAGCCCGAGCAGCCGCATGACGTATCCAGCCATTTCTGGGATATGGCCAAGCTGAACGATGTCAGCGACAGCCGATTTCCTGCGAAAGAGGCCGAGAAAATCCCGCTTCTGGATGACAGCCACGTCGCGATGCGTGTCAATCTGGATGCGTGTATCAACTGCAATCTTTGTGTTCGGGCCTGCCGTGAAGTGCAGGTGAATGACGTGATTGGCATGGCCGGTCGTGGTCATACCGCGCAGGTGGTGTTCGACCAGAATGACCCGATGGGTACCTCCTCCTGTGTTGCTTGCGGTGAATGTGTTCAGGCCTGCCCCACCGGTGCGCTGATGCCTGCCACCGTGCTGGACGATCAGCAGCAGGGGGACAGCAAGGATTACGATAGCGAAACCGAAAGCGTTTGCCCCTTCTGCGGTGTGGGCTGCAAGGTGTCGCTGAAGGTCAAGGACGGCAAGGTGAAGTATGTCGAGGGCATCAACGGCCCCGCAAACGAAGGTCGTTTGTGTGTCAAAGGTCGCTTTGGCTTTGACTACATCCACCACCCGCACCGCCTGACCAAACCTTTGATCCGGCGCGAGGATGCGCCTGCCAAGGGGCTGAACGTTGATCCGGGTAACCTGTCGACCCATTTCCGCGAGGCGACCTGGGAAGAGGCGATGGACTTGGCCGCGACCAAGCTGATGGCCCTGCGTGCCGAAGACCCACGTTCGGTTGCGGGCTTTGGTTCGGCCAAGTGCACCAACGAAGAGGCGTACCTGTTCCAGAAGTTCATCCGTCAGGGCTTCAAGCACAACAACGTCGATCACTGCACGCGTCTGTGCCACGCTTCATCCGTTGCGGCGCTGATCGAGAATGTGGGTTCGGGCGCGGTGACGGCGACCTTTAACGAGATCGAAAACGCCGATGTGGCGATCATCATCGGTTCGAACCCAATCGAGAACCACCCTGTCGCGGCGACCTATTTCAAGCAGTTCGCCAAGCGTGGCGGCAAACTGATCGTTATGGACCCCCGCGGCGTTGGTATGCGCAAGTTCGCGGATGAAATGCTGCAGTTCCGGCCGGGGGCCGATGTCTCGATGCTGAACGCGATCATGAACGTGATCGTCGAGGAAGAGCTGTATGACAGCCAGTACATCCATCGCTGGACCGAGAACTGGGAGGCCGAGAAAGAGCACCTGCGCGCCTTTACGCCCGAAGCGATGGCACCGATCTGTGGTATTGAACCAGATCAGCTGCGCCGGGTCGCCCGCACCTTTGCGCAGGCCAAAGCGGGCCTGATCTTCTGGGGCATGGGCGTCAGCCAGCACATCCACGGCACCGACAACTCGCGCTGCCTGATCTCGCTGGCCCTTATGACCGGCAATGTCGGCAAACCGGGCGCGGGTCTGCACCCGCTGCGGGGGCAAAACAACGTGCAGGGTGCATCAGACGCCGGGCTGATCCCGATGTTCCTGCCAGACTATCAGTCGGTGACAGACGACCGCGTTCGCGCCAGATTCAATGATGTATGGCATTCGGATGACTTCTCGAACGAGAAAGGTCTGACCGTTACTGAGATCATCGATCAGGCATATGCGGGCAACATCAAGGGCATGTATATTCAGGGTGAAAACCCTGCCATGTCCGACCCGGATGTGAACCACGCCCGCGCGGCGCTGGCCAAACTGGATCTGATGATCGTACAGGACATCTTTCTGACCGAGACGGCGAACTACGCTGACATCATCCTGCCTGCCTCGGCGCTCTATGAAAAGAACGGCACTGTGTCGAACACCAACCGCCAGGTACAGCGTGTACGGCCTGCCGTTACCCCCCCGGGTGAAGCGCGCGAAGATTGGAAGATCACAGTCGAGCTGGCACAGCGCATCGGGTTGAACTGGGACTACACCGATGTGTCGCAGGTCTTTGCCGAGATGAAACTGACCATGGCGTCGCTTGACAACATCACGTGGGAGCGTCTGGAGAACGAGACGATTACCTACCCGTCGCTCAGCGAAACCGACCCGGGTCAGGCCATCGTGTTCGGGGATGGTTTCCCCCGCTCGGGCGGTAAGGCGAAGTTCACCCCCGCCAGCGTCATTCCGCCGGATGAGGCCCCGGACGAGGAATACCCGATGATCGCCACCACTGGCCGTCAGCTGGAACATTGGCACACTGGCTCAATGACCCGCCGGTCCAACGTTCTTGACGCGGTGGAGCCCGAGGCAAACTGTTCGATGAATCCACGTACGCTCAAGCTGATGGGCATCGAGCCGGGCGACATGATCCGCCTGACCACACGCCGTGGTTCGATTGAGATCATGGTCCGCGCGGACCGGGCGATTGCCGAGGATATGGTGTTCATCCCGTTTGCCTATGTTGAGGCGGCGGCGAACATCCTGACAAACTCAGCCATCGACCCTTATGGCAAAATCCCCGAGTTCAAATTCTCGGCCATTCGCGTCGAGAAGATCGAAGGCGCAGTTGCGGCTGAGTAAACCCAATACATATCAAGCAAAGAAGGCGGCCAGACGGGTCGCCTTTTTCTTTTCTTGACAGGCGCTTGCGCTCAACCAACCCTGTCCGGGAATATGGTGGAGGAGTTGCTAATGGCCCGTCGTTTCGTCGATCTGTCCGTTCCGTTGGAAACCGGGATCGTGTCTGACCCGCCAATCATGTTGCCGCAAATCGAATATCTGACCCATGATCAGACGGCAGAACAGGTCATATCTTTCTTTCCGGGTCTGGAACGGCAAGACCTGCCGAACGGTGAAGGGTGGGCCATCGAACGGTTGCAGATCGCGACCCACAACGGCACGCATCTGGATGCGCCGTATCACCATCATTCCACGATGAACAAAGGTGAACGGGCGATAACCATCGACGAAGTGCCGTTGGAATGGTGCATGAACCCTGGCGTCAAGCTGGACTTTCGACACTTCGAGGACGGGTATGTCGTTACCGCGGCAGATGTCGAAGCCGAATTGAAGCGCATCGGCCACGAACTCTGCCCGCTGGATATCGTCGTGGTCAACACTGCTGCAGGGACACGTTATGGCGCGCCGGATTATCTGGCCAAAGGATGTGGAATGGGGCGCGAGGCGACGCTTTTTCTGACTGAACGTGGCGTGCGTGTCACCGGCACCGACGCCTGGAGCTGGGATGCCCCGTTTCCGCTCACCGCTCAGGAATACGCTGAGACCCGAGATCCATCTATTATCTGGGAAGGACACCGCGCGTCGATGGATATCGGGTATTGCCACTTGGAAAAGCTGACCAATCTGGAAAATTTGCCGCCCACCGGGTTCGAGATTTCCTGTTTCCCCTTCAAGATAAAAGGGGCCTCTGCGGGATTTGTCCGGGCCGTGGCAATACTTGACGATGAAGACGCACAGTAAAGGGGGCCAAATGCAGCCGACTTCGACACCTCCTGGCGGGCATGATGGCCCGTATGCCGCGCCTGTGGAAATTCGCGGCTTTGAAGTACGGCCCGAATGGATCGACTATAACGGCCATATGAATGTCGGGTTTTACGGTGTCGCCTTTGACATGGCGTTGGAAAAGCTGATGGTTGACCATCTCGGGTTGGGCGAGGTGCAGGTCAAGGCGTTGGGGCAGGGGCCTTACATCCTGCAGTCTCATCTGCATTTCGTGCAGGAGGTCAAAGACAGTTCATCGTTTTATTTCAGGTTCCGTATGCTGGATGCTGACAGCAAGAGAGGACATTATTTCGCCGAGATGCTTTTGGCAGAAACTGACGAGATTTGTGCGACGCAAGAGGCGCTTTTTATGAATGTCAGCCACAGCACCGGGCGATCCACACCCTACCCGGATTGGGCAGCGGCGCGTCTTGCGCAAATGGTGGAGGATCACAAGTCTCTGGAACCGGCTTCGCAGATCGGCCAACCGATAGGAATTCGCCGGAAATAGTTTGCTGGGGTCGGACGCGATCCTAATAGTCCTTTGAAAAGAACACTCCGATGCCCGTTTCGCCACGACCGTCAACCGTGCCCTTGACCGAGAAATTGTCGGTTACATCAAGGTTCAGGTTCACCTCGGTATTGCCTTCGGTATTGACAGTGAAGTCGGTGTAGAGGTTTTCACCCAAATAGGCCCCGGCACCCAGTCGGCCCGCGCCACCCTCTGACGCACCAACATCAATCGTATCAACACCGGTAGAGTCGCGTAATCCCTTGGTCGCGTCCCCGCCAGCACCGCTGAGTTGCGCCAGCGATGCGGCCATCTGCGCAATCAGGAACGGTGAGATTTCCGAGAACCTGTTCCCAAAGAGCAGCATCGCCAGCGCCTCTTCAGCCGGACGCTCGGGATCGGAAAACACGTTAACCTCGGGTGAATCCAGTGGCCCTGCGATTTCGATGGTCGCGGTGCCGTCCGAGGTGCTGGCAGAGGATTCAAACTCGATATAAGGCGTCAAGTCACCTTGTAGGGTCACGATGCCTTTGGTCAGGGCCAGCCTGCGGCCCAGAATATCGAAATTACCGCGGATCAATTCAACCTGACCTGATGGGACCACCGAGGTCGTGGTGCCACCAATGGAAATCCGGCCACCCAATTCGGCATTTACACCGCGCCCCCGTACGAACACGGCTTTGGGCGCCAGCAAGTTGATGTCTAGCGCTATTCTGGATGTGCGTTGGCCCTTGTCTTCGGTAGCCACCAGACCTGCGCGCTCGCGCGTGATGAAACTGGCACCGCTTTCGTTGACATGCTGTATCTCGGGGATTGGTGCGGCACCTACAGCCCCCGAAGCCGCAGCGAGGTTGATATTGGTCTCACCAAAGGTGATCTGCCCGGCCAGCGAACTGTTCCCGGCTAAGGCGCCGGTCATGGCAATCTGGCCATTCAAAGTCGTCTCATACAAAAGCCGATCGGTCAGGACGAGGTTGTCGATTGTTGTCGTGATCTGCGCGTTGAACGGGGGTGTTAGATCGACAGGTCCATTGACGGTAAAGCCACCACCAGCCCGCACACCGCCGTTCAGTTTGATGGTTGCACGGCTTTGCGCCAGATCCACCTGTCCGTTGATCCCGGTGATGGTCTGACCCGCGCCGGGAAGTGCTAGGGATGTTCCCGAGGTGGTAATCGATCCGCTTAGGGACGCCAGATCAGCCGGGCCTTTGAGGGCCAGATCAAAACGCGCGGATCCTTCAATTTTTCTGGGTGTAATAAAGGCATTCGCAATCCCCAGGTTTACGCCACCCTGCGCAGAAATATCAGCATTGCTGCTGGTTTCATCAAATGTTCCTGCAACCGTGCTGACGATGTCCGCGGGACCTTGTGCCTTGGCGTCGATGGTCCAAACGCCACTGTCCCGCTTTGCATTGCCCGCAGCGGTAAGGGTGCCGGGAAACTCTGGCACAAACCTTTCGATGCGGTTGAACTTGGCATCAAAGTCCAGATCGGCGGATCCATTTGTGTCCACCGTACCGGCCACTTTGGCATAAGAACTCTCTGGCCCAAGCAAGTGAGCGGTTCCTTCGAGCCCGGACTGTGTCGGAGCGACGTTGCCGTCCAGTTTCAGAGGCCCAGAGAGTGATTTTGACAGCCGCCCCAGATCATCCAGTGCTGCGGAAAAGGTCACTCCGCCCGCATCGCGATCCAGTTTGCCGGATGCATCCGCAGAAAGGGCGGTGCCGATCAGTTGGAATGTGCGAATGTTCAGACCGGCCTCGTCATTCACCGCATCCACGGTCAGGTTCGTTCGCCCCGGGATCAGGGTGTCAACCGCGTTGATGCCGGACTTGATGTCATCGGCAGCCAAGTTGCCTTTGACGTCAAATACCCTGCTGCCAACCGTACCTTTGCCAGCGACGTCCGCTATGACCGAGCCTGCAATATCTCGCCCGGCAAGGCCTGAAAAAGGTGACAGGTCCGGGATGTTCAGACTAACCTTTCCGTCCACGGCCAGTGCATCCGTCGGATCGTCAATTGTTGCAGTGGCGCTTGCCACAAGGGCTGAGCCTTTGATCACCGCGTCGCGGATTTCAATCTGCTTCTGGCTCAGCGCGCCATCGAATGTGATCTCGGTCCGACCGACCAGCAGCGGGTCAATCTCGGGCAGGCCCGTTTTGATATCCCGGCTCATCACGCTGGCGGTGCCATCAAATTCGAGCGTCTGAACAGTGCCTTTGCCGTCCAGTTTCGCCTGTACCGCACCGCCAAGCTCACGTTTGGCGAGGCCCGAGAACACGGAAAGATCACGCGCGTTGACTGTTGCTTGCCCGTCAATCGTCACGTTGCCATCAGGGGTGGTAACCCTGCCGTCAGCCTGCGCGCGCAGAGTGTCGCCGATCAGCGTAAAATCACGGATTGTTACGCCATCCGCTCCGCGTTTGGCGTCCAGCGCGATTGTTGTGTTGCCCCTTATCACCGGGTCAATGTCGTCGCGCCCTGTGGAAAGATCGCGCCCTTCGACCTCAAGCTTGCCATCGAAACTGCCTTCAAGCGGCGAACCCTGGCCGGTGAGCCGGGCAGAGGCCTGACCGCCCAGTTCCAGCTGCGCCAGGCCCGAAAACCGCGACAGATCGGTCGCCTGCAACGTCGCAGCACCATTGACGGCCAAACCACTGGACAAGCCGCTGATCTCGGCGTCAACGCCCAGTTCGTAGTCCGAGCCGACCATCTCGACCCCGGACAGGTTCAGGGTCTGATCCCTGCCATACTGGAACGTACCGTCCAGCGTAATGCGGTCGCCAACGGCGGTGTTCAGGGCATCGTCAGCCAGGTCGATACCATCCAAAGCTGCCTGCAAATCACCGTCGATCCGCAAAACGTCACCCTGTTCCAAGGTCCCTTGCGCCGTAATCTGCGCGCGTTGCAGGTTCAGGGTGTCGGATTTTATGGCGTTTGCGGTCAGGCTCAGATCCCAGAGATTGCCGTTTTTCTCATCAAACAACGCAGAGACCTGAGCAGCCTCTATCGATGTGTCGCCACCTGATAACGGAAGGACGACGCTTTGCCCCTCTGGCGGCGTAATGCGCCCTTGCAGGGCCGCCAGTTGCAGCCGACCGCCCGGCGCCAGTTGCAGCGCCCCTTTCAGGTTCAGTGCCTGAGAACTGAGTTCCAGATCACTGATATCCAATGCTCCTTCAGGCAGGGTACGCCCATCCACGATCAACTGCGTTTTGGGGCCGAAAAACGTATCCATATTCTCGGCGACAAAGGGCGTCAGGTCACCGCCCAGATCTGCGGTAAAGGCGATGCCCTCCTCCGCGCTAGCCGCGGCTGTTGGGGCAGAACGCAAACGAACCTGCCCGGTCACTCGTGGCTGCCCATCACTGCTCAGGCCGATATCGGCCGTAAAATCCGTCACCGGCCCGGACCCTTTCGCGGACAATCCGATCGGAGGGCTGTCCGGCATTTTTAGCGCGGTCGAGATCAGACCCCCCGCAGCTTCGGTGACCTGAAGGTCAAGATCGATCTGGCTGTCAGTGTTCCTAAAACCCGCAGCCAAAGAGATTTCATCACCGGCCCGATCCAGTCGGGTGATGTCCAGTTTGGTGTCCAGCGTGCCGTCGGCCAGCGACAGGTTGCCATTGACGGCCAGTTCCGCCGCAACGCCGATCAAAGGTTTGCCCAATGCCAGCTCGCCAAAACGGATTTCGCCGATTTCGATGGCCACAGGCAGTTCAGGCAGTTGAAAAGCCTGGGTCTCGGCAGAAGGGGACGGCGTGTCCTTGGTCGTGGTGCCCGGCGCACGGGCCACGTCGATTTCCTGTGCGGTCAGCGCGTTGACCGAAAACCGCCCGCGGATCAGCGCCAACCGGTTCCAATCCAGTTCCGCTCCCCGAATGGTCAGCCAGACCCCTTCATCATCGGCCACCGTGATCTCGGCAATGGTGGCGCGTGAACTCAGCGCGCCTTGCAGGCCTTTGACGGTGACATTCTGATCGTCGCCCGACAGCGTGTCCTGTAGGAACCGCTCGATCATGCTGCCGCCTTCGTCCTCCTGCGCGGGGCCGGCCACTGGCACAAGCATCAGCGTGCCAATCAGCAGAGGGTATGAAAGGTGCCGTCTCAAAACGCTTGCCCGATCCCGATATAGAATTGCAAACCGTCTCCGGTGGGGCCGCTTACCGGGAAGGCCAGGTCAAACCGCAGGGGTCCGAAGCCGCCCAAATCATATCTTACGCCGATACCGGCACCTGCATGATCTTCCGCGCCACTTCCAATAAAGGAAGAGGTATCGACGACACCGTAGTCGTAAAACCCAACCAGCGACAGAGAATCTGTCACCTTGCCCCGGATCTCGCCGGAAAGTCCAAGAAAGGACTTGCCGCCTGCGACACCGGTCCCGACAGGGATGCCAAGGCTTTCATAGGGTTGCCCGCGCACGGTTCCCGCACCACCGGAAAAAAACAGAAAGTCGGGTGTGACACCATCTGCTGGTGGACCAATGATTGATCCAATTTGCGCCCGCCCCGCCAGCACTATCCTTCCACCCGTGCCAAGGCTGGTATAGGCCCGACCGTCGAAGAACATGCGAATGCCAGTGTCTGTGCCAGAAAAACCGACAAACGGCATTATCTGAGAATCCAGATAGAAACCGCGTGTGGCACTAACTTTGCTGTCTCGCTCATCCCATTCCGAGCGGAAGGGCAGGATAAAGTATCTGAACTTGCGGCCACTTCCATAGGCGTCGTCAGCATCTGACCACTGTAACCCAGCCGAGGCTTCGGCATAGAGCGTGTCCGAGAATGTGCGGCGCGCACCATATGCCACAGACGCAACCGAGACATTGTAGTTTTCGGTGTTGCGGCGCTCCAGCAACGCGTTCCAGAAAGTATTGTCGTCCGGACCCAGACGATCGGGCTGATCCAGGCGCAATCCGATCCGTCCATCAAGATCTTCGGAACCACCGATATTTCGTATCGCGGCCTCGAACCGCAGGCGTTCCGCGCGTTTGAACATGTTTCGATGTGTCCAGGTCGCGGTCACGTCGAGGCCGTCGCGCGAGGCCAGCTCGAGCCCAAAGGTCAGCTGACGCTTTGGCAAGTCTTCGAATGTGGCGTCGAAATCCAGTGTGCCGTCGGGGTTTGCTGTCTCATGTTCCTGCAATGACACGACGTTGAACGTGCCGGTGCGGCGTAAACGTGTTCCAACCTTCTGGATTTTTTCTGGTGAGTAAACTTCTCCGCTTGGGAAACCGGCGATTTTTTCGATGGACCGGTGGCGCACATCCGTGTCGCCCTTGATGAACATTCTGCCAAACGTCAACCTGCGCCCCGGGTCCAGATCAATCTGCGCATCCAGACGGGCCTGCGCGTGGCGGGCGATGATGGTCTGATCCTCAATTTTCGCTTTCGCATGGCCCGCATTCCGCCACCCCTGCACACCGTCCGAGCCTGCTTTTTGAATGGCTCCGGTCGTTGCCAACTTGCCGGGGGCGAAACCTTCGGGCAGAACGGTGCCAGACGCCAGGGGCTGAACAATGGCCGTGCCGAATTTGAAGCTTGGTCCGGTTTCAACGGTAATTGCGGCCCTGTTGATCTGTGTTGGCACAGTCAAAGAGCTCAACTCAGCGGCTTCCTGCCCGTCAAGCTTGATGCTGACAACCGGGCTGAAATACCCTTCATCATACAAGATCTGTACAAGCGTGCGGTAATCCGACAAGGCGGCAGACAGGATCTCAAGTGGCGTATCCAAGCCCCGCTCTTTCGCTGTTGTAACCGATGATGTCTTTTTCAGGCGTTCAACCAGTTCCTTCGAAGCGCCCGGCGCCGTCAGAGAGGTTTCCAGCGCCATCAGAGCAGTCGGGGTCAGTGAAATGACAATGGCACTCAGCCAGAACTTCAAACGGCCTTGCGGCGTGCGCCCTTGCATGAATTGCCCCAATTGTCCCAGTTCCAAATCTCAGCTACCGTGTCACGGACGGTCTTATAGTGTCAGGTTAGAACATCTGAATGCTATTGGGAAAAGGGATAAACGCGGGATCGGGTAATTTTGGTCAAATTGTCCCGGTTTGTGCCGACACATCGTATTGCGCATCTAGATTGGCAGACTGGAATTGCCGCGTTGCAGGCGATAGTCAACCGTATGCAACAAATGTCCGGGCTGGCCTTTGGTCTTGGCCAGTGCAATTCACTAGGCAAACGGGCGGTTCTTCGGTATTCCCAGTATATTGCCAACGGGTATCAAAAAAAACCGAAAAAATGTCCTATCTCGACAACATCCGAACCTTTGTCAGGGTTTACGATCTGGGCAGCATGTCTGCGGCCGGGCGGGATCTTAGGATTTCGCCAGCGGTGACATCGGCGCGAATATCGCAGCTTGAGGACCATCTGGGTGTACGTCTGTTCCAGCGCACCACACGCAACCTGTCCCCGACAGAGCAGGGAAAGGCATTCTATCCCGGTGCGGTGGCGGTTCTGGATGCGGTGGACGAGGCCGAGGCTCAGGTCACACATCTGACCGAGGCACCGCGCGGGTCGTTGTTCGTGGCGTCTCCACTGGGGGTGGGGAGGCGATTGCTGGCTCCACATGTGCCCGAGTTTCTTGCGGAATACCCCGAGATTGATGTCCGGTTGCGCCTGACGGATCGCTCGGTTGATCTGACGACGGAAGGTCTGGATCTGGCGTTTTTCATTGGCCAGCCCGAGGACAGCACGTTGCGTATTCGCAAGATTGCCGACTGCCAGCGTGTACTGTGCACTGCGCCAGACTATGTGGCGCGGCGCGGTATGCCTAAGACCGGGGCTGACCTGATTGCCGACAAGCATGAATGCCTGAATCTGCGCTTTCCGGGTGCGACCGAGTTTCAGTGGATGCTGGTCACACCCGATGGCCCGAAACGATTTGCCGTGTCCGGGCGGTTCGAATGTGATGATGGGGATGTTCTGACGGATTGGGCGTTGTCCGGTCAAGGCATTGCAATGAAGCCGGTTTTCGAGGTGGCCGAGCATCTGAAATCCGGCCGCCTCGTGCCGGTTGCAACGGAAACTCCGCCTGTTTCAGTTCAGATGGCCTGCCTATACACGCATCGGCGCCATCAGGATCCAAAGGCACGCCTGTTCATGGATTTCATGATTGAACGGATCAGTAAGGTGGTTCGCGTTACAGAATACCCTGTCGCGGGGCCTAAACCATAGTTGCCGACCCGACGCTGTGTACGAAGGTTAGTCCGGTCACGACGCGGCCATCAGACGGGCCACGTCCAGCATGCGAGCCGAAAAGCCCCATTCATTGTCGTACCAGCCGAAAACGCGCACCTGATTTTCTCCGACCATGCGGGTTTCCGGCCCGGCAATGACCAGCGAATCCGGGCGCGCCCGCAAATCGGAAGAGACCAGCGGCATATCCGTCCAACCCAAAACCGGTGACGCGACAACAGCCTGACGCAAAGCACGATCGAAATCCTCGGCCCGCATACCGCGTTCCAGCGTGACCACGAGGTCGACCGCCGAAACGCTGGCTGTCGGGACGCGAACTGCGGCACCCGAGATGCGCCCGGCCAGATGTGGAAGGACCACGTCGATCAGGTGTGTGGCGCTGGACGTTGTCGGAACCATGGACAGCGCACCGGCCCGCGACCGGGCAAGGTCGCCGCGCGGGGCGTCAACCATGGGTTGGCTGTTGGTATAGCAATGGATGGTTGTCATATGGCCCGACAAAATACCGCCAATGTGGTCCAGCACTTTGACCAGCGGTGCCAGCCCATTCGTTGTGCAGGAGGCGTTCGATACGATCCGGGCGCTGCCCAACTGATCCTCGTTCGCCCCCAGAACGACGGTTAAGTCGGCCGCAGGCGAAGGACCCGAGATCAGGACCTTGCTGGCGCCCGCAGACAATCCGCGACGCGCCACGTCGGATGCGCGCGCGACCCCGGTACAATCCAGCATCACGTCTACGCCGGATAAATCAACGCGTGTCAGATCGGCACTGTGCGTCATAGGAACAGAGCGTCCGTCTACGATCAGCGCGGCATCGCCCTGTGACACATCGCCGGGATAGGGGCCGAAGGTGCTGTCGTATTTGAACAGGTAAGCACAGGTCTCCAGCGGCGCGATGTCATTGATCAGCACCAGCTCGATATCCGACCCTTCGGGCAGGGCCAGAACCTGCCGCAGGATCGTGCGGCCAATGCGGCCGAATCCGTTTATCGCGAGTTTCATGCGCAAGCTATGGCAGGGCGTCGGGTCGATCTCAATGCCTGATCAGCAACAGCTTACTTGCACCTGACCTGAGAAAAGAACTGACCCGATATATTCTGGTACATGCTGTTGAAGATCACCTTGCAGCCCGTCGCTTGTTGAATGGCAGTAATAGCTTGCGTCGTGCGAAGGCGTGGGGGCGGGCCGAACGGGTTCAGGTTGTTGTTGTCGCGTGTGGCGCGATAAATGACCGGTTCGTCTGCGACCTGTGTCACAGCCCAGTTGCGGCTCATGACGAAGACGGATTTGGTCTCTTCCCCCGCAATGGCGGGTGCGGTGTGCAGGATTGCAGAGGTAGAGAGTGTGGCAACGGCTATCAGGGCAAGGCGCAGTTTCATGGACAAATCTCCAATGCTCAAAACAAGAAGTTACCTGGATTTCAGCAAATTCCGACCCTTGTGTGAAGCCCCGGGGCAAAAGATCACTGCGATTCCCAGCCAGCCCAGCGTTTAGCGGCGCGACAGGGACAGGGGCATATGCCGGTTGACGTCCTTGTAAAGCAGATACCTGAACCGGCCCGGCCCCCCTGCGTAACAGGCTTGCGGGCAAAAGGCGCGCAGCCACATGTAATCTCCGGCCTCAACTTCGACCCAGTCCTGATTGAGGCGATAAACCGCTTTCCCTTCCAGAACATAAAGCCCGTGTTCCATCACATGGGTTTCGGCGAAGGGAATGACCCCGCCTGGTTCGAAATTGACGATGTTCACATGCATGTCATGGCGCAGGTCCTGCGGGTCTGCGAACCGCGTGGTGGACCATCGGCCTTCGGTGCCCGGCATTTCGACAGGCGTCACATCGCGTTCGTTGGTGATGATCGGGTCTGGCGCGGACAACCCGGGAACGGACTCATAGGCTTTGCGGACCCAGTGGAACCGGGCTGCCGTCTGGCCAGTGTTCCGCAATGTCCAGTCGCTGCCGGCGGGGATATAGGCGTATCCGCCTGTCTCCAACACATGGTTTTCCGAGTTCAGCGTCAAAGTGACTGTTCCTTCGACGACAAAAAGCACTGCCTGTGCTTGCGCGTCTGTCTCTGGCTGATCGCTGCCGCCGCCGGGCTGCACTTCCATGATGTATTGCGAGAACGTTTCGGCAAATCCGCTGAGCGGGCGTGAAAGAACCCACAGGCGTGTTCCTTCCCAGAACGGCAGATAGCTGGTGACGATGTCGCGCATCGTACCTTTGGGAATGACCGCATACGCGTCTGTGAACATGGCGCGGTCGGTCAGCAACTGGTTCTGGCCGGGGTGGCCGCCGGTCGGGGCGAAGTAGGTCGGATGGGTCATTTGTGTGCCTCGGGATCGTTTGAATGGCACTATGGGGACAAAGGCGCGGCGCTATTAGGTCCTGACACGCGATAGGTTTGTTCGGGATATTTTGAAGGTCGGCACCCCGGGGCTTGGCCCTGCTGAAACAGAGGTATATCCTTGGTCGTAAATGATTTCAGTTCTGTGAGGCCACAATGAAAGCCCAGTTTTTACCCGTCATTGCCGCGTGTGGCGCCCTATTGATGACCGGTTCCGCCGGCGCCAAGTCACTCTCCCGAATCATAGCTGAGATGGGGCTGTCCCCGGCAGACTTTGAAGTGGTCAGTGAAACCTCGAATGCCCTTTTGAACAATGGCACGCCCTCCGTAGGGCAGGAACGGTCCTGGCAAAACGACGAGACCGGCTCAAAAGGAACGATCCGGGTGCAAAACGTTCAGGGCAACTGCGTCGGCCTTCAGCATGTCATCCAGCCGGAAGGCAGCGATCAAAGCCGCGAGATCAGAACCCGCCGGTGCAATGACGGTAACGGAAACTGGATCCTGACGCCCTGATCTCTGACTTGGTTATCAGTACCCCAGATCGCGACTGACTTCGTGCAACAGGGGATCGCCGGACCTGAGCCTATGGTAGTTCTCAGCCACATCCGACAGTGCGTCCCCCAGATACCAGCCCGAGACATGCGGTGTGATCGTCACAGAAGGGTGCCGCCACAAGGGACTGTCTTTTGGCAGCGGTTCCTGTGACGTGACGTCCAACACGGCATGGCCCGGTGAGCCGTTATCCAGCGCCGCGATCAGCGCCGCCTCGTCAATCAGGTTTCCGCGTCCGGCGTTCAGCAACTGACTGCCCGGCTTCATCGCGGCCAGCGTCTGTGCGTCAAACAAACCCGCGGTTTGCGGCGTCGAAGGAAGGATGGCACAGACGTGATCACATTGCCCCAATAGCCGAGGCAGCGCGTCTTGCCCATGCAGGCAGGTGACACCATCGATGGACTTTGGTGAGCGGCTCCAGCCCATGACCTGAAACCCGACGGCATGTAACATGCGGGCAGTGCGGGCACCTATATGGCCCAGACCCAGAACGCCCACAACCGTATCAGGTGTGAAGATAGGTGCGCGCGGCAACCATTCGGCGCGGCTCTGGGATGCCTCGTGAAAAACCATATGGCGCTGAGCGCGCAGAATATAGGCCAGAAACCATTCGGCAATGCCCTGCGCAGGCGCGTCTGGCTTCAATCGCGCTACACGGATATGCGGAGGCAGGTCCGGATGGCCAACTATGGTCTCAACCCCGGCCCCCAGCTTCTGAACCAGTTTCAGGTTGGGCAACTTCGCCGGGTGATTGCTTTGCATGCTGACCACTGCAAGCATCGTAATGTCGTTGGGGTCGCCCAGCGTTCCGGGTGTGCGGATGTCTGCACCGGGCGCTAAGGCTTGTAGTGAGGTGGCGATTTCCTCATCCCCAATCCAGTCCGACAACCCGGTTTCAATCAACAACGCCATATGCGACCCCACTTGGATGTGATGTGGTGACGTCCCGTCACAGCGGTGGACAGGATCAGGTCTGTTAAGCCATCCTCGTGCCTAAAAGTACAGCCCGGTTTCAAAACCCGAAAAAAACAGTTTCGTGAAGATACCACTCACCTCGCGCAAGGGAAACCACGTTACTTCGCAACCGGTTACCGGTATGAGTGAGCCGAGGCACACAACGCAGCGAATGACCAGAGGGGACTGATGGCAGGGCTCGACTTCACGGATCAGACCTATTTTCATCAGCGCGAGGATGGGGCGTTTGTCGGACATGATCCTGCACGCGGTCCGTGGTCTGCCGATCATTGCCACGCAGGGCCGGTAAGCGGGTTGATAGTGCGGGCGGCGGAAACCGAGGTTGGCCCTGAAAAGATGCTGACCCGCCTGACAGTTGACTTGTTGCGCCCTCTGCCCTTGGCCGGGTTGCGGGTTGCCGCAGAAACCACGCGCCATACCAAGACGCTGGCGACCACACGGGTCACGGTGCACGACCTGGATGACACACTCTGCGCCACGGCCACCACCATGCATCTGGCGCGACGCGATCTGGGCGCGGTGGCAAACGTCGAAACCAGTGCGCCACAGTTGGAAGACGCAGTAGAAGGTCCTTTTCCAATCGGCGAGATTCGTCACGATTTGAAGGGGTTTGCCCACTACAGTGACATCCTTTATCCCAAAGACGGCAAACAGGGGGCCGGACCCAAAACGGTCTGGATGCGCACCCCAAAGCTGTTGAGCGGCGAAGATCAGTCGCCCATTCAGGCACTGTGCCCGTTGGCGGATTGCGGCAATGGTATCTCGTGGAATGCTCCGACGTCGGAGATGGGGTTCATGAACACCGATCTGACCGTGAATATCCACCGCGAACCGGTTTCAGATTGGCTGGCGTCCAGTTCGGTTTCACATTGGCAACCTACGGGCATCGGCATGTCTCAGTCGGTGCTTTTTGATACGCAGGGTCCTGTAGGGACCGCCCTGCAAACACTGGTGCTGTTCCCGCCAGTCTGAAGGTCGGCCAGTTTCCGCATGCGTGTGTAAAGGCCGTTGTCACCGTGTCCCGTCAGACCTATCTTGCGCATATGCGCTGGCTCTTCACCTTCATGACCTGTTGCCTGCCGATCCCGGCACTATCCCACCCGCATGTCTTTATCGACACCGGGCTGGAATTCATCGTGGATGAGGCCGGTCACCTGACCCATATCCGGGTGACGTGGGCATATGACGAATTCTACTCTCTGCTTGTTCTGGAAGACATGAATCTGGATCAGGATGCTGACGGCATTCTGACGGAAAACGAAGAAAAACGTCTGAGCGGGTTCGATATGCAATGGGTCGAGGGGTACAACGGCGACCTCGTGCTCACCAAAGACGGCGCACTGGTGGCTCTGTCCGGTCCAATGGAGCCCAGTGCGACAACGGAAGACGGGCGGATTGTAACCACCCATTTGCGGGTGGTCGAAGGCGACGCAATACTTGCCACAGGGCTTTCCGCCAAGGCATTTGATGAGTCCTTCTATACGGCCTATGAGATAACGCGCCCTGTAACTGTGACAGGCCCAGCTTTATGCCAGATGGATCGTAACGAACCCGACATAGATGGGCAGCTTGCACAGATGCAGGCGTTTCTGTTGACACTGGACGCGGATTACGACCTTGAGGAAAACGATATTCCCTTGGTTGGTGAGAGCTTTGCGACTGAGATCCTTGTTTCATGTCCCGTTTCCTGATTGTTCCGGTCGCTCTGGCCTTTGGTTTGCTGCTTTGGTTCTGGGGCAGCGGTGGGTTTGACAGTCTGGCAGGTTGGGCTGCCGGAGAGCAGCGGGACTTTCAGAACCAGATCGCACGGTCCCTGCGTGCCGCGCGCGCGGAACAGCCTCAGGCGGTGGCCACGCTTCTGACCGTCTGTTTCGCCTACGGGTTCTTTCATGCTGTGGGTCCGGGCCACGGGAAGGTTTTGATAGGGGGCTACGGTTTGGGTCGGCGTGTCGCCTTCTGGCGGTTGTCGGCGATCAGTGTATTGTCCAGCCTTGGTCAGGCGGTGACGGCGGTTGTGCTGGTCTACGCGGGGGTGCTGGTCTTTCAGATGTCCCGCGAGAGCCTTGTTGGGACGACCGAACAGGTGATGGCTCCGATCAGCTACGGGGCCATTGCGTTGATTGGGCTTTGGCTGGTTGTACGGGCTGTGCGCAATTTCGCACGACAGCAAAAAAAGCATGTCTCTAACGATCACACCCATCAGCACCATCATGATGAGGGAGCCTGTGCGGAGTGCGGTCATCGTCATGGTCCAACCGCGGACGAGGTCGCAAATGTGGGCACGTTGCGCGAAGCCCTGATCCTGATCGCAGGCATAGCAGCGCGGCCTTGTACCGGTGCCTTGTTTGTACTGATCCTGACGTGGCAAATGGGCATCGCCATGGTGGGGATCGCGGGTGCTTTCGCCATGGCGCTTGGCACGGCGACTGTGACTACGCTGGTCGGGTGGACGTCTTTTGGTCTGCGCGGCGGGCTACTAGCTTCGGCGTCGGCCACGCGCTTTGCGTCGGTTCTGGCACCCTCCATCGAACTGGTGGCGGGACTTGTCATTGCGGTGATTGCAGGCGGGTTGCTTCTGCGCGCGGTTTAGATCAGTCGAACACCGGGTCCGGATATCCGACCCGCGCCAGATACAGCCCGTGCGGCGGACATACCGGCCCGCAGGCAGCGCGGTCGGCGGCTTCCAAAGCCTCACGCACGTCTTCCGGGGTCCATGCTCCGGCCCCGACGCGTTCCAGAGTGCCAACGAAACTACGCACCTGATTGTGCAGGAACGACCGGGCGCGCACGTGGAAATGAACCTCGGGGCCGGAAAAGCCTGCGACCCGTTCAACACGCAGTTCATCAAGGGTTTTGACCGGGCTGGCCGCCTGACAGATCGACGACCTGAACGTGGTGAAATCATGCCGGCCCAGCAGCATGTTTGCCCCTTCCTGCATGGCGTCGGCATCCAGCTGGTGGCTAATCTGCCAGACCTGTCCCCGGTCGTGGGTTGCGGGTGCCCGGCGCATCAGGATGCGGAACAGATAGTGCCGTTCAACCGCTGAAAACCGCGCGTGCCAATCCTCGGCCACTGGGGCGGCCTTAACGATAGCCACTGGGTGAGGCTTGAGGTGATAGTTCAGCGCCTCAGACAGGCGGAACGGGTCCCATTCCTTTGCCATGTCGCAGTGGGCAACCTGCCCCAGGGCGTGAACACCGGCGTCCGTGCGCCCCGCTGCGGCAATTGTGTGGTCGCCCGGCTGAATACGGGACAGGGCCTGTTCGATGGCGCCTTGTACAGATGGTTGATCCTTTTGCCGCTGCCATCCGGCAAACGGTTCCCCCTGGTATTCAACTTTCAACGCATATCTGGGCATGTGCCGCTGGTACAGCGCAGCGCAGGATCGGGCAAGGGGGCGAAAGCGCTGGTATGTGCCGCGACCGCTACCTATCTTGGGTAAAAGGAAAATTGCGGGGCGGCGGATTGGTCATCTCTTCACTGGCAGACAGTCTTGCGCGTGGCGTCGAAAGTATCGGCGACAGCGTGTCCGAGACATTTTTCGAGCCGGTCATCCGTTTGGGTGTCACCGGGCTGGCGCGATCCGGTAAAACAGTATTCATCACTTCGTTGGTTGCCAATCTGCTGGATCGGGGCCGTATGACCGGGCTGGTTGCACAGCAGGAGGGGCGAATCAATGCCGCCTTTCTGCAACCCCAACCGGATGACACTGTGCCCCGGTTCGATTATGAATCGCACCTGTCCGCCCTGACGGGACAGACACCGCATTGGCCAGACAGCACGCGTGCGGTGTCAGAATTGCGCTTGTCCTTCAAAGCCCGTCCTGCCGGGCTGCTTGCCGGGTTGCAGGGGCCGCGCACGGTCCATCTGGATATTGTCGACTACCCCGGTGAATGGCTGCTGGACCTGGCCTTGCTGGATAAGTCTTACGCAGACTGGTCTCAGGAAACACTGGCACGGATTAAGACCCGCGCCGAGGCTGCCGCGTATCTGGCGCTGGTCCAAGATACAGACCCGTCGGCAGGGCACGATGAACCTGCCGCACAAGCTTTGGCCGCGTCGTTCACCGCCTACCTCAACGCAGCGCGCGATGCCGGGTTTTACGACTGTACCCCCGGACGTTTCCTGTTGCCGGGTGATCTGGCGGGATCTCCGGTTCTGACCTTTGCACCGTTGGCAATCACTGGCCCGTCGCGGCGCAGGACCCTTCAGCGCGAGATGGAACGGCGGTTCGAAGCTTATAAATCTCAGGTCGTCAAACCATTCTTTCGGGATCACTTCTCGCGGATTGACCGGCAGGTGGTTCTGGTTGACGCGCTGGGCGCAATTCACAAGGGTCCTCAGGCCGTTGAAGATACGCGCCGCGCGATGGCGGATATCCTGTCGGCTTTTCGTCCGGGCCGGAACGCATGGCTGAGCCAGCTTTTGCTGGGTAAAAAGGTCGAACGCATCCTGTTTGCTGCGACAAAAGCGGACCACCTGCACCACACGCAGCATCCCCGCCTGACCGCAATTATCGAGGCTTTGACGCGCGAGGCACGCGATCGTGCGAATTTCGCTGGGGCCCGGACTGCGGCCCTGTCTCTGGCCTCGTTACGTGCAACGACCGAAGAGATACGCAGCCATGACGGAATCGACCTGCCATGCGTGCGTGGTACTTTGTTAGGCAGCGGTAAACAGGCCGCTTTTTATCCCGGAGAATTGCCCGAGGATCCGGCGCATCTGTTGGGTCCGGCGCGAAAAGGGGCGGAGAGTTGGTTGAACGAAGACTATGGGTTCATGGCCTTTGCCCCGGCAAAACTAACCTTGAAACCTGGTGACGGCCCCCCGCATATTCGACTGGATCGTGCGGCGCAGTTCCTGATCGGAGACAGATTGTGATCGCGACACTGCGCCCCGCACGCACCACGGATGCCGGTACAATCGGTATGATCTTGCACGGCTTCGCTTTGGAAAACGACTGGATGCCCAAATTGCACAGCTATGCTGAAACCATCGCCTTTTGCGGCCGGATGATTGATCAGGACTGGGTCACTGTGGCCGAGGCCGAGACAGGCGTGGTCGGGTTTCTGGCGCTGAATGGGGGTGAAATCCATTCACTTTATCTGGATGCGCAAGCTCGGGGGCAGGGGATCGGTCAGCAATTGCTGGATCACGCGAAATCATGCCAGCGGCGGCTGGGCTTGTACGCGTTTCAGAATAATTCCCGTGCCTGTCGGTTCTATGAGCGAAACGGCTTTGCCGAAGTGGCACGCAGCGATGGGGCGGAGAACGACGAAAAGCTACCGGACATTAGGTTTGTCTGGCACAGAAAGGATGCGACAAATGGCTAAAGGTCCGGTTCTGATCGATCTTGACGATGATGAACCCGCTGCTGATGTCGCGCAGGCTGTACCGGTGCCGGATATTGTGCCGCCTCAGGGACAGGCGATGCAAAGCGCGGCCCGGCTGGCGGCCCGCAAACCTTCGGCCCTTGCGCGCTGGTTCTGGGGGCTTGCGCTTTCGGTGGTCGGGGCCGCCATATCGGTGGCCGCCTGGGATTTTGCAACCTCTCTGGTGGCGCGGACGCCTGTATTGGGTTGGATCGTTGCCGGACTGTTGGCTGCATTGGTTCTGGTGGTTGTGATCATCGCGCTGCGCGAACTCGCGGCTTTGGGGCGGTTGTCCCGTGTTGATGGGATGCGCCGTGCAGCGGATATTGCATTGGCTGATGAAGACCTGGCTCAGGCGCGTGCTGTCACACATCGCATCATTGCATTCTACAAAGGGCGCGAGGATACCCGCTGGGGTCGCGAGCGGTTGTCCGAGCGTATGGGGGAACAGTTCGATGCCGAGGCGCTGTTAAACCTTGCCGAGGATGAATTGTTGGCCCCGCTCGACGCCGCTGCCAGCCGTGAGGTTGAGGCCGCAGCACGGCAGGTTGCCACCGTGACCGCTCTGGTCCCGCTGGCACTGGCGGATGTTGTAACGGCACTAGCCGCGTCCCTGCGGATGATCCGCCGCGTCGCGGAAATCTACGGGGGGCGGGCTGGCACACTGGGAAGCTGGCGTCTGACCCGTGCCGTCTTTGTGCATCTGGTCGCAACTGGGGCGGTGGCCGTTGGTGACGATCTGCTGGAACCTGTTCTGGGCGGATCCGTTCTCAGCAAATTGTCCCGACGGTTCGGAGAAGGTCTGGTCAACGGTGCGCTCAGCGCCCGAGTGGGCGTGGCCGCGATGGAGGTCTGCCGCCCCTTACCATTCTCAAAACGCCACAAACCTTCCACGCGAGGCATCATTAAACGCGCCTTGCAGGGTCTGTTCTCCAAGGGTTGATCCAGAGCAAAGCGTCAGACCACACCCTTCTGCACTCTGCCAGTGAACAATAGGAGCAAACCATGACGGATCACGGTCACAGTCCGCAGGAAATTGCCGACCGGATCAACGCTCCGCCCGGGCGCGGTGTGTTACGCGACGTTGTGTATGGCGGCATTGATGGTTCCGTCACCACATTTGCCATTGTCGCCGGTGTCGCGGGGGCGGGCCTTTCCCCGTTTGTTATCGTGGCACTTGGTTTGGCAAACGTTCTGGCGGACGGGTTTTCAATGGCTGCCGGGAATTACTCGGGCACCAAGGCCGAACTGGACAACATACGGCGCATTCGGGCGATCGAGGAACGCCACATCGCACTCTACCCCGACGGCGAGCGCGAGGAGGTCCGTGAAATTCTGTCGCAAAAAGGGTTGTCAGGGGAAATTCTGAACGAAGCCACCGCCGCGATCACGTCGAGCCACGAACATTGGGTCAACCTGATGATCGAGGGTGAATATGGGCTGGGCAGTGTCGACCCACATCCGATGAAAGCCGCGTTGGCAACGTTCTTCGCGTTCCTTGTGGCCGGGATGATCCCGCTGTTGCCGTTTTTGGCGTCGGTGGAGAATGCTTTCGAGATGTCGGTCTGGATGACGATGGGGGTCTTCTTTGCGATTGGTGCGTTCAAAAGCCGGTGGTCGTTGGCGCCCTGGTGGCGGTCAGGTATCGAAACGCTGTTGATCGGTGGTCTGGCGGCACTGATCGCGTATCTCGTCGGGTCTCTGTTCCATCCATAAATGTCGCAGCACGGTAGTCGCGACTGGTCAAAACTTCCCGGATAGGTAGAGTGGCGCAAAACAGGTGCAAAGGACGATGGCAGATCACGAGCTTTCTGGAAAGAACGTATTGGTTCTGGGTGCTTATGGGTTCATCGGCACCGCCGTCACGCGGGCATTGTCGGCCGCAGGTGCCACGGTTCAGGGCATGGGGCGCAATCTTGCTCAAGGGGCAAAGGTCCTGCCGGGGGTTTTGCTGAAACAGGGCGATATGCGCGATCTGTTGCACAAGGACGATTGGCAGGACCTGCTGGCCGACGTCGATGTCGTGGTGAATTGCGCAGGGGCTTTGCAGGATAACGCGCAGGACAACCTTGAAGCGGTGCACCATATGGCGGTCGCAGCCCTTGCAGGGGCCTGCGCGGAAGGTGGCATAAGCATTGTTCAGATTTCGGCCATCGGAGCAGAGCCGGACGCCAGCACGCATTTCCTGTGCAGCAAGGCACGCGGAGATGCCGCTTTGCGCGCATCGGGCGTAACACTTTGGATTCTAAAGCCAGGGCTTGTTATCGGGCAAACGGATTATGGGGGAACGGCGTTGCTTCGAATGCTGGCGTCTGTTCCTTTTATTCAACCGCTGGCTTACCCCGATACACCCGTTCAATGCATCGGGATGCCCGATCTGTGTGACGTCGTGATTGCTGCCGTTGCCGGTCGTCTGCCGCAGGGTAATTACGATCTGGTCGAGGATACCCCGCATAGTTTGTCGGACGTGGTGCGCTGCACGCGGCAGTGGCTGGGGTTTCCCGCTGCGCGCTTCCATCTGGTCCTGCCGCCTGTCCTGACAAAAGCCGTTGCGGCCATGGCGGATTGTCTGGCCCTGTTGGGTTGGCGGTCTCCGCTGCGCAGCACGGCGATGACGGTCATGGCGGATGGCGTGATCGGCGACCCTGGCCCCTATCGTGCAGCGGCCGGGCGCGGAAATGCCGCCTTGCCTGAGGTTTATGCCATGCTGCCTTGCGCGCGCGAGCATCGGTTGACCGCGCGGATGACGCTGTTGATGCCGCTGATCGTTGCAACACTCAGCCTGTTCTGGTTGCTGTCGGGCCTGTTTGGGCTGGCGGGTTTGTCTACGGCTTCTGGTATGCTGGTCGAAGCGGGGTGGTCATCCGCCTTGGCGGTGACCAGCGTTGTGTTCTGGTCCCTGATCGACATAGCACTTGGTCTGGCCATCCTGTGGCGCCGATGGGCGGCGCGGGCATGTATGGCGCAGTTGACTGTGGCCATATTCTACCTGATTGCCGCTTCGGTCACGATGCCGGACTTGTGGTTGGACCCGCTGGGGCCGCTGGTGAAAATCCTGCCCGCGATGATCCTGTCGCTTGTGGCGTTGCCCTTGTTTGAGAGCCGATGATGGACCCTGAACTGATCTTGCGATGGCTGCATGTCATCGGTGCATGTGTGCTGCTGGGAACAGGGGCAGGGATCGCCTTTTTCATGCTGATGGCGCACCGGACAAACGACCCGCGCGTCATCGCCCATACGGCGGGTATCGTGGTGCTTGCCGACCTTCTGTTCACCACGACTGCTGTCATCCTGCAACCAGTGACCGGAGCGCTGCTTGCCTGGCAGATCGGGTGGCATTTGGGCGAAGGATGGATTGTGTTGTCTCTGGTGCTTTATGTTTTGACGGGCCTGTTCTGGTTGCCGGTGGTTTGGGTCCAAATCCGGTTGCGGGACCACGCGCGAACGGCGGCAGAGCAGGGAACGCAACTGCCACCGGAGTATTACCGCTTGTTTCGGTTCTGGTTCGCCTGCGGGGTTCCGGCGTTTCTGGCGGTTTTGACCATCCTTTGGCTGATGATCGCTCGCCCGGCGATTTCTGTGCTTTAGACTTTCTCACGGCTTTCCTGACTGTTGCTGACCGACAGCACAAGATAGCTTGGCCGAAATTACGGATCGGAGAGACTCGGTTGGAAACGCTGCTTGTTCTTATTGGCCTGGTTGTTCTGGCCATCCCGGTGACATTGATTGCACTTCTGGTCGGACATTCCCGATTGCGTCGCCGGGTCGAACAACTGGAAGCGCAGATCAATGCGTTGGTGTCGGGCGATGTACCGGCATCGCTTCAACCGGAACAGGAGGCACCTTCACCGCAACCTGTGGCAGAGGAACAGGTTCACAGCCCGGGGCCGTGGGCCGCGCCAAAGCGACAGGAAGACGAAAGCGCCGAAGATGTAGACACCGACGCCGCTACTCCTGCAATTGTATTTCGCCATGACAGGTTTGCTGCGCTGGGCGCGTGGCTGCGTGAGAACTGGTTTTATGCGGTCTCGGCCCTGTCGCTGGCATTGGCCGGAATTTTCCTCGTGCAATATGGCGTTGAGAACGGATTGTTACCTCCGACGGTCCGCGTTTTCGCCGCGCTTGGTTTCGGCTCGGCTTTGATTGTCGGGGGCGAGGTTCTGCGCCGCAGGTTCGGGGATGACGAAGCGGTGGCCACTGCCTATTTGCCATCGGTCTTTTCCGGGGCCGGCCTTGTCACCTTGTTTGGGGCAATCCTGTCTGCGCGGCAGCTCTATGGCTTGATCGGGGCCGAGACGGCATTGGCAGGGATGGTCGTTGTCGCGCTTGTTGGGCTTGTTCTGGGGTGGTTCCACGGCCCGCTGTTGGCTGCGGTTGGACTGATCGGAGCTTTTGCTGCACCCTTTCTGGTTGGAGGCGCATCTGACGATCCCTCGTGGCTCTATGCCTATTTTCTTTTGGTTGCTGTTTTGGGGCTGGGTATCGACACGGTGCGGCGTTGGGCGTGGATTTCGGTTCTGACGTTGGTCGGGGCTTATGCGGCAAACCTGCTTTTGATAAGTGGCGCTCCGAATACGGAACCGGGATATCTGGTCGCGACAACAGTGCTGGCACTGCTGGCGACGGCCATTCCGGTGCGGCGCGTTTGGCCCGATCATGCAGGGTGCATGATGTCTCAGGTGATCCGAACCCCCGGAACCCGCCCATGGCCCGAGTTTCCAACTCGGCTCGCCGCCGGAGCGATTGCGGCCAGCACAGCAATCCTGTCCTGGCATTGGGCAGACTCAGCGGCTGAATTCTGGTTGGGTGTCTGCCTGCTGTCCGCCCTGCTTCTGGCGCTGCTATTGTGGGCCAAGGATGCGCCTGCGTTACAGGATCTGACCGTGCTACCTGCGGCGGGCCTTGTGTTTTTTGTTGCCTCTCACGGTCTGGAATACGGCGCAGTTCTGCGCAGCTTCGCTGACACTTATGCCGAGACGCCCGAGGCCGACTTTCCGATGGCAGCCACCGCGCTGGTTGCTTTGGGCGCGTTTATGTCAATTTTGATGGCATGGCGGTCATTCAGGGCAAACCAGTATCGTGCAATCTGGGCCGGGGGCGCTGTAGTTCTTGCACCCGCGCTGGCTATCGCTTTGGAAATGGGCTGGCATCCTGCCACGGTTATCGGTGCGCACGCCTGGGCCCTGCACGCAATTGTCCTGGCAGTTCTTATGGTGGTTCTGGCCGGGCGTTTTGGTCGCGCCGATGGCGATGACCGGATGCGGGCCGCTCTGGCCACGTTGTCGGCGTTGTCTTGTCTGGTCTTTGCTTGCGTCATCGTGCTCAGCTCGGCCGCGCTGACGATTGCGCTGGTGGCCAGTGTCGTCGCAGCAGCAGCCTTGGATCGCAGGTTCACCTTGCCGCAGATGAGTTGGTTTATCTGGGCCGGTGTCTTTACCGTCACCGTGCGCTTGGTACTTGATCCGGGTCTGGACTGGGCTAACGTGGCCCCGCTTCCCGAAATGGCGATGGTCTATGGCGCGGCCACGTTGGGTTTCGTGGCTGGCTGGTGGCTGTTGCGTCCCTTGCAGCGGCCGGTTGCAGCACTGTTGCTGGAAAGCGCGGCATGGGCGACGGGCGGCATTCTGCTGTCCCTGTTGCTACTGCGGTGGCTTGAAGGTTTCGGTGAAGGCGGGGCCGACAACAGCCATTGGGGTCTGGGCCTGCTGGCGGTCATCTGGCTGCTGCTGGCCTTCGCTCAGGTTCAGAGGTTTGGGCTGGGTGGCAAGCTGAATTATGCACGGTACGTGTTGGCGGCGTTCTTTGCCGGTCATGGCGTGTTCCGGCTGACCCTGGCTTTGACCGACCAAAACCCGCTTCTGAACCCCAACGCCGACCCGGTGCTTGGCCCACCGATTCTGAACACCCTTGTCCTTGCCTATCTGGTGCCCGCACTGACCATTGGATTCTCGGCCTGGCGGATCAAGGACATGCCAAAGCAGATCAGGCTGGCAAGCTACGCCATTGCGGGTGCGTTGATTGCTGTGTGGTTTGGCCTGACTATCCGCCATGTCTGGCAGGGAGCAGCAGGCATGTTTGAAGGTAACGGCGTCACGCAGCCCGAGCTTTATACATATACCCTTGTTCTGCTGCTGGTTGGGGCGGTGCTGTTCTACCAATCTCTGGCACGCGGTTCGGATGTGATGCGCAAGGCGGGGTTGGTGGTGATCGGGCTGGCGGTGGCCAAGGTCTTTCTGATCGATATTGCCGGTCTGGGCGGGCTGATCCGCGTGTTCTCACTGCTGGCGCTGGGGCTTGGGTTGGCCGGTCTGGCATGGTTGAATCGCTGGGCCAAGCTGCGCCATTCGCCGCATGGGCCGGAACCTCTGGACCATTGAAGGCAGGCGTCTTATAAGCGCGGCCATGTATGACCGGACGGCCATCATTATTCGAATTATATCCCCGGCGCTCTGACCCTCTGAGACGCCGGGCAAAGGTGTTTGAGAATTCGCACCGACCGCTTCGATCCTAGTACGACCAGATCATCCAAAGGACGCTCAAAATGTGCGCCGACACGACCCAAACGCCTGACTATAAAGACACGCTGAACCTGCCCAAAACCGATTTTCCCATGCGCGCGGGCCTGCCTGCACGCGAACCCGCATGGCTGGAGCGGTGGGAGACCATCGGTGTCTATGACCGCCTGCGCGAGAAAACGGGGCGCAAACCCTTTACTCTGCACGACGGCCCCCCCTATGCGAACGGCCACCTGCATATCGGCCACGCACTGAACAAGACGATCAAGGACATGATCGTGCGCTCTCATCAGATGATGGGCTTTGACGCGCGTTACGTGCCCGGTTGGGACTGCCACGGCCTGCCGATCGAATGGAAGATCGAAGAACAGTACCGCAAGAAGGGCAAGAACAAGGACGAGGTGAACATCGTCGACTTCCGTCAGGAATGCCGCAAGTTCGCCGAAGGCTGGATCGACATCCAGCGGGAAGAGTTCAAGCGCCTGGGCATCACCGGCAACTGGCCTGATCCCTACATCACCATGGACTTTCATGCCGAGGCCGTGATCGCCGACGAGTTCATGAAATTCTTGATGAACGGCACGCTGTATCAGGGCTCGAAACCCGTGATGTGGTCGCCCATCGAAAAAACCGCGCTGGCCGAGGCCGAGGTCGAGTATCACGACAAGGAAAGCTTTACCATCTGGGTGAAGTTCAAGGTCATGAACGCGGGTGATCTGGATGATGCGTTCGTCGTAATCTGGACCACCACTCCCTGGACCATGCCGTCGAACAAGGCGGTCGTGTATGGCAACGACTTCTCCTACGGCCTGTACGAAGTCACCGGCGCGCCTGAGGAATGCTGGGCTAATGTGGGTGACAGATTCCTGCTGGCTGACAATATGGCCGCAGATGTGTTGGGTCGTGCCCGTCTGAACGACGATCAGTGGACCCGTGTACGCGGTGTCGCCACCGATGAACTTGAAGGTGTTCAACTGACCCACCCGCTGGCCGGTGCCGAAGGTGGCAATGGCGAATGGGACGATATCCGCGACTTCCGCGCGGCTAACTTCGTGACCGATACCGAAGGCACCGGTTTCGTCCACTGTGCACCGTCACATGGTATGGAGGAATTCGAACTCTACCGCGATTTGGGCATGTTGGAGCAGGTCATCACCTATAACGTGATGGATGATGGTTCGTTCCGCACCGATCTGCCGTTCTTTGGTGGCAAATACATCCTGTCCCGCAAGGGTGGTGAGGGTGACGCGAACAAAGCTGTCATCGACAAGTTGGCCGAGGTCGGCGGGCTGCTGGCGCGTGGCAAGATCAAACACAGTTATCCGCATTCGTGGCGCTCCAAGGCTCCGATCATCTACCGCAACACGCCGCAGTGGTTTGCATCCGTTGACCGCAAGCTGGACGACGGCATGGGTGAGATGGGCGACACCATCCGCGAACGTGCGCTGCGCTCGATCGACGAGTTGGTGAAGTGGACGCCGCAGACCGGTCGTAACCGCCTCTATTCGATGATCGAAGCGCGTCCGGACTGGGTTCTCTCGCGCCAGCGTGCCTGGGGCGTGCCGCTTACCTGTTTCACCAAGAAAGGTGCCTTGCCAACCGACGCGGATTACCTGCTGCGCAACGCCGAGCTCAACGCGCGCATCAAGGCGGCGTTTGAGAAAGACGGCGCGGATATCTGGTACACCGACGGGTTCAAAGAGAAAATTCTCGACGGCATCGCCAACCCCGATGACTACGATCAGGTGTTTGACGTGCTGGATGTGTGGTTCGATTCTGGATCCACTCACGCCTTTGTTTTGCGCGACCGCGAAGATGGGACCGAGGACGGTATCGCCGACGTCTACATGGAAGGCACCGACCAGCACCGTGGTTGGTTCCATTCGTCCATGCTGCAGGCTTGCGGCACCAAGGGCCGTGCGCCATATCGGAACGTCGTCACCCACGGCTTCACGCTGGATGCCAAGGGCAACAAGATGTCCAAGTCGCTGGGTAACACCATCGTACCGGAAGAGGTCGTCAAGCAATACGGCGCCGATATCCTGCGTCTGTGGGTGGCACAGACCGACTATACCGCTGATCAGCGGATCGGGCCGGAGATCCTGAAAGGCACCGCCGACAGCTATCGCCGTCTGCGCAACACCATGCGGTTTATGCTGGGCTCGCTGACGGATTTCACCGAGGCCGATCGCGTTGCGCCCGAAGATATGCCGCGCCTGGAACGCTGGGTGCTCAGCCGGCTGGCCGATCTGGATGAGCAGGTTCGCAAGGGCTATGCGTCTTTCGATTTCCAGGGCGTATTCAGCGCGGTCTTCACCTTTGCCACGGTTGACCTGTCGTCCTTCTACTTCGACGTCCGCAAGGATGCTCTTTATTGTGACGGCGACACGCCGCGCCGTCGTGCTGCGCGGACGGTGTTGGATATCCTGTTCCATCGCCTGACCACGTGGCTGGCGCCGGTTCTGGTTTTCACCATGGAAGAGGTCTGGCTGGAGCGCTTTCCGGGCGACGATAGCTCGGTCCACTTGGTCGACTTCCCGGAAACGCCTGCGGATTGGCGTTTCGCCGAACTGGAAGAGGCCGTTGCCAAAGTGCGCCGTGTACGCCGTGCAGTGACAGCTGCGCTTGAGATCCAGCGGCAGGACAAGGTGATCGGCTCCAGCCTCGAGGCGGCACCGATTGTGCATGTTGAGGACAGTGAAACCCTTGATCTGCTGGCGACCTTTGACGTGGACGATCTGTGCATCACGTCAGGCCTGACCGTGACCGGCGACCCGGCCCCGGCCGAAGCATTCCGCGTACCCGAAATCGAAGGCATTGCCGTCGTGTTCGAGAAGGCCGAAGGCGAGAAATGTCAGCGCTGTTGGAAAATCCTTCCTGACGTGGGCCGCCACGCCCATGTCGGAGTTTGCCGACGCTGCGATGAGGCGCTAAGCTGATTGAAACCGCCCTCTCGATCCTTCGAGGGGGCGTTTTTCGTTTCACGTCTGCGCGGATTGCGGTGTCGGATTAAACAGGTCAAAGCCTATGGCTGAGTCCTTCAGGGCCTTCCAAACCTGATAATCCGTGAAATATCCGGTGTGACCACCGGGCTCGACCGGAATGTTGCGGTTTGCGGAAATCAGCCCGCCTTCAATCTCGGTCCCTACAAAGTCATCCTGCCTGAAGATGTTGAACCATGCGGCGTTCAGGTTTTTGGGAACGACTGTGAACATCTCGGGAAAATAGCGCTGATAGATATGGGTCACAGGACAGCCCATTGTAATCAGCGTCAGGGTGCGCCCATTGATAAGCTTTTTCACGCGTGGATCAGCCAGCATTTGCGTGGCAATCACCGTGCCTTGTGAATGTGAGATCACCGTGATGTGGTCCGCGGCAAAGATATCCACCACATAATGCAGCGCACGATAAAATCGTTCATCAATCGCCTTGCGATCCGGATAATTGCGCAGCCTCGTTTTCAGGTCCGCTGTCAATAAACACTTGTCGCGAATGGCATAGGTGACGATGTCCCGTGCCACACCCAGCCCTGCTGCGACGAAATCGGAAAAGCGGTACATCAATGCTGTTGCACCCAAGACGATCAGGCCAATCTCGCCCTGTTTGCTTGCCAGTTTGTTCAGAACCCGGCCAATCAGGTTGCAATTGTCCGTTCCGATCTGACACAGGGGATCGACGTGCTGGCTCAACGCGATTTCTCGGATAGTGACCATCGCCAGTACGATTGCACCGAACAAAAAAACCCATTGTGCAAAACGATTGAGGATGGCGCGGCTGATCAGCCCGTCGCGGACATGCAGGTTTGCCTTCAGCCTTCTGCGACCGGCAAACAGCCCAACACCGACAAACGCAAGCAGGACAATTGCCGCGAAGGCAACACTGAGTGTTTCGATGGAGTCACTGAGGAAATTGTCAAAAAGACCGGTCAGTTTTCCATCCGACAGCCCCGGAACCGTGTCGAGCATTTCCCGCAGCATTAGCCACAACCCGGAAATGAAGAACATCCAGAACACCAACATGCCTGCACAAATGCTGGGGTACAGCCGCCTGTGTTCTTTCAGATTGTCTGCCTGAACCTTTTCATCAAGGCTGGTCGCAGAAAGCACGTACAAAATGATTGTCATGAAGATCAGAGAAGCCCAGAAAAACGCGAGCAGGTAGACCTGAAAAGCTACAAACTGCTCCAGCGCCGAAGGGCAAACCGGGCTGTCCGGCAAGGGTGTGCAGGCTCGGATTTCCAGACCAAGCGGACCAATGATCAGGCAGATCAGCAGCAAAAACCCTATCCCGAAAATGCCGCGCCAGAATACGCGTCTTAGATAAGTCGGGGCTGCAAAGCTGCGCCTTAGTCCGTATGCGGCCCCTCCGGCGTAAAGCGTGAACAAGAGCCAAAACAGCAGGATCGTGCTTTGAAAGAAGATCCCGGGAACGCGATCAACCATAACGGCTATGGCACCGATCAGAAGATAGGCATTCAGGGTCGCAACTGCGCCGAAGAAAACCCAGGTAAAAAGGTGAACCAGCCGCGCGGCCAAAGTGTTCCTGCCGTTGACTTGGTCCGAGGCCACATCCGCGCGGCTATGCGTTTGTTCGGCATTGTCCATGGCCAGATAACCCAGCGCAAGAACAACCCAGATCAGGTCCAATGCTGTCTTAATGGCTCCTTTCGGGGCGGGTGAGCGGTCGGCCCAGAAAACCTCGGCAAACATGGCCTCGTCCTGCGGTGCTGACGGTTTCGTCACCTTGCGCAGGTTGACCGGGAAAAGTTTTGCGCTTCGGGGCGTGCCGTCGAAGGTTGTTTCGGCCAGCTCTATCATCCCACGCTGAACCTCAATCGGGGGTTCGGGATTGCCATCCAGCCAGGTTGTCGCGGCCCCGACGACCTGATCGACGGTCTCACCGGGTATTTGTTCGCCAATTCCGTGAACCGTCAGGATCAAATGGCGACCCATCTCATGCTCCAAATCTCTTTTTGACAATGCGGCTAGGCTAACATGATTGCGGCAATTCGCAAAATCCGCGCGCCTCGCAGCCCCATGGCTTCGCCACTTGAACTTGGAGGATTGATCTGAAACCGTCAGCCCATGGCGATGATTGCAGTTGATACTCAGTTCGGAAAACTTGGGATCGAGGAAACGGATGGTGCCCTCACGCGGCTGGTCTGGGACGGTCAGGACGACGGCGAACCAACAGCTCTGCTGCGCGAGGCGGCGGCGCAGTTGATGGCCTATGACGCTGGACGGCTTGACCGCTTCGATCTGCCCTACCGCATTCATGGATCGCAGTTTCAAAGGCAGGTCTGTGATCTCATGTATGCCATTCCCCTTGGGGAAACGCGCACCTACGGGGATATCGCCAAGGCGTTGGGGCAACCGGCGCAACCGGTCGGTCAGGCCTGCGGGGCAAACCCGATCCCCGTTATTATTCCCTGCCACCGAGTGCTGGCTGCCAATGGGCTGGGCGGGTTTTCCGGGTGCGGCGGGATCGAGACAAAGGTTGCACTGCTACGGCATGAGCGGGCGGCGGGTCTTTTGATCTGAGCCTCGAAATTCGGTTGCAATCCGGTTCTGGGAAGCACAACTTATATCAGTTGCTGAATTTGAAGGATCGCATTGAATGAGCACCGAAAAAGATCGCGCAGCCCAGAAGAAGGCCATTATCGACCGGTTGATGTCGCTTGAGGCAGAGGAGCTTGCAACGGCGCAGGCCCATTACGACGCATTTCTGAAGGATGCCCAACTGGATGACCGGGAAGGCCACGACAAGGATGACATAGCCGCATCGCGCGAAAATGCCGATCTGGCAGCTGCATTTGACGCGCCTGTTCATGCGCATCATGCTAAGATCGATGTGATCGAAAATACCGATTTTGGTCTGACAGATACAGTCAGGCCGGGATCGGTGATCAGGTTCAACAACCGCAGCTTTGTCGTCTGCGTTTCGACGACCCGGTTCGAGGTAGGTGGAGATACATATATGGGGATCTCGACACAAAGCCCGATCTACCTAGCCATGGCGGGCCTGCAAGCAGGCGACGTCTTTACCCATAACGGTACTGAATTTGAGGTTCAGGACGTTCTTTAAATCCGGTCCGGCAGCGCTCGTGTCAGGTACGGCGCTGCGGAACAACCTGTTGTGCGATACCCGCAAATGTCAGGTACAGGCTGGCGATGACCAGACCCCAGTGGGCCCAGCTTTCGGGATGAAAATCGACCCATGCGGCCCAGCCCGCAAAGAACGTCCAGGCAAGGGCGACCGGCAAGGTCAGACTGCGCCAACGCTCGGTGCGCACGGGGTGAACGAATTTCAAAGGTAGAAACATCGCAAGCGACAGCAGCGTGACCAGCAGCAGGATGATCCAGAAATTGGGCTCCAGTGCGAAGATCACGACAACGAACATGTTCCAGCATCCGGGAAAGCCGGAAAAGGAATTGTCCTTTGTTTTCATCCGGGTGTCCGCGAAATACATCGCGCTGGCAAAGGTGATGACGATGATTGCGAACCAGCCGGTCCATCCATCCATCAATCCGGATTTGAACAGCGCAAAGGCTGGGATGAACACATAGGTCAGATAATCGATGATCAGATCCAGCAAGACGCCGTCAAACTCGGGTGCGTTTTTCTTGACGTGATAGTGCCGCGCCAACGGGCCGTCGATGCCATCGACAATGAAGGATACAACCAGCCAAAGGTACATGAGGCTCCATTTCTCTTCCACGGCGGCCAGCATGGCCAGCATTGCGAAGACGGCGCCCGTGGCAGTAAAGAGATGTACGGCAAGAGCTTTGAATCTGAGTGTCATGCTAGGGTCATGACCGATGCACGCCAGAGATGCAAACCAAAAGCCCGAGGTTTCTGTTCAATGTGTCAGTCACGCCTTTGGATGCGCACGGTTGTAGACCTCCATCAGCCGTGCGGTATCCACGGCGGTATAGGTCTGTGTGGTTGACAATGAGGCGTGCCCTAACAGTTCCTGGATGGCCCGCAGATCTCCTCCGGCGGACAGCAGATGGGTGGCAAAGCTGTGTCGCATGGCATGAGGTGTGGCGGTTGAAGGCAGCCCCAGTTGCATTCGCGCCTTGGCCATGACGCCCTGAATCGCGCGCGGGTTCAGCGGACCGCCACGGGCGCCCCGGAACAGGGCGGCGTTCTTCGCTTGCGGGTGGGGGCAAAGTTGCAGATACCGGTCAACCGCGTCTCGGGCAGCTGGAAGAACCGGAACGATCCGTTCCTTGTCGCCCTTCCCGACAATGCGCAACGTCTCGGGCAGGGGCGCGTCTGCACCGGTCAGGGACAATGCCTCGGATATCCGCAGACCACATCCATAAAGCAGCGTGACAACCGCAACATCGCGGGCCGCAACCCAGTCGGACTCAGATTGCAGCTCGACCGTGTCAATCATGGCGCGCGCGGCGTCTTCGGCCAGAGGGCGGGGCAGTTTCTTGGTGAATTTGGGCGCGCGGGTCGACAGAACGGCGGTGGGTTCAAACCCCTCTCGCTCGGCCAGCCAACGATAGAAGCTTTTGACGGCGGACAGTTTGCGCGCAAGGGATCGCGCGCTGATATCCCCGCTGCGCTGATCCGCCATCCAGGCGCGCATGTCCGACACGGTGATCCGTTCCAGCGCCTTCAGCCCCTGCCGTTCCCCGTGATGAAGGGTCATGAAAGACAGAAACTCGGTGACATCGCCGCGATAGGCGGTTTGCGTGTTTTGCGACCGCCCCGCCAGCGCGCCCAGAGTGTCCAGCCAGTGCTGGAGCGCGTCGCGGCAAGCGGGTGAGATAAGGTTCACGACAGCCAGTGGCGCATCGAGCGTTCGAATACGCCGGAAAAGAAGGTGAGAAGATCGGTGCCGAGTTGCGGTGTAAAATGCCGCGGATCACGGGCCCCCATGACGATCATGCCCGGCAGGCGACCCGGACCGAGATCCAGCTTCAGGCAGGCTTCCGAGCGCAACTGATCCGCCAGCGCGCCGAAAACACGTCGGTTCGGCTGATGAGTTTCGCGCAAGGTCACGTCGCGGACAGGGCCGCCGCGACCATTGGTCAGGTATTGATTGATAAAGCCGGGCTCTGCGATCGTCAGAACGCCTCCAAGCCTGTCGACGGCAGGATCGTTCTGAACCACGGTGGTTTCCAGAACCAGCGTGATGTGGTCAACCCGCAGGATATTTGCGACATCGGTTCCAAGGGCGCGCAGGAAATCCTCGAATTCGACCGGTTCCAGCAGGCGCAAAATCGCGCGGTGAACCTGATTGGTGCCTGCAAGGTTTTCATAGGCCGCCGCGATGACCGAGCGGTGGGTATCTTCCAGCCGGTCCAGCCGCGCCTCAAGCCGCTGCATGGCAATGCCGCGCAGATCGATCACATTATCACCCCGGGCGCGTTCGTTCGCGGCCACAAGGGCTTGCATCAGGTCCTTGTCGTCCAGAACGACGTCGGGCTCGGCCAGAATTGCCGCGCGGAGATTATCCTCGAGTTTGGGATTGCTGCTCATGTCCTGTCCGGTCTTTTTTTGTTGGGCGGCTTATAACATGCCGAACCGGATTTGCCTTGGGAAAAATGCACGCAAGAGTGGATTTCCCCGGATGCTGTGGCGGATAGGCTCCCGCCTGCCACGCCTGATCGCAGATCAGGCTTTGGGCTGTTGGGCCGGGCGCGGCGCCGGACGGCGCCGCGCGGTCGCAAACCAGATCAGAGGATTTTCTGACCGGTTTTGGCCCAATCGGCCAGAAAGGTTTCCAGACCTTTGTCGGTCAGCGGGTGATCGGCCAGTTTCTTGATCACGGCTGGCGGCGCGGTGATGACATCGGCACTAATGCGGGCACTTTCGGTGACGTGGTTCACGGTGCGGATCGAAGCGGCCAGAATTTCGGTTTCGAACCCGTAATTGTCATAGACCTGACGGATGTCGGCGATCAGATCCATGCCATCCAGGTTGATATCGTCCAGACGGCCGATGAAGGGCGAAATGAAGGTCGCACCCGCTTTTGCAGCCAGAATCGCCTGATTGGTCGAAAAACACAGGGTGACGTTGACCATCTGTCCTTCGTCGCTGAGCGTCTTGCAGGTTTTCAGACCGGCCCATGTCAGCGGAACCTTCACGGCGATATTCGGGGCAATCTTGGCCAGCTTGCGGCCCTCGGCGATCATGTCGTCAGCTTCGGTGGCGACAACTTCGGCGGAAACGGGACCGTCGACCAGATCGCAGATCTCTTTTGTCACTTCCAGAATGTCGCGGCCCGATTTCAGGATCAGCGAGGGGTTGGTGGTCACGCCGTCCACCATGCCCAGATCGTTCAGTTCAGCAATGGCGTCGATCTCGGCGGTGTCTACGAAGAATTTCATGAGGGCAGTCCTTTGATGGGTTGGCCTTGGTCGCGGATGGCTTTACCTCAAAGAGAGCCATGCTGGAACCCCCTGCAAAGGATATGCTGTGAGCGCTAACGGATTTTTCGACGAGGGAGAGCTGATTGCGGTGCTGACAACGCAGCCGCTGGACCGGACGTTGGATTACAAAGCGCCGGAAGGAGGGTGCTTTCTGGGTGCGTTTGTCGAGGTGCCACTTGGTCCGCGCAAGGTGTTGGGGGTTGTCTGGGGGCCGGGGCAAGGTGGATTCGATCTGAACAAGGCGCGGTCGGTGATCCGTGTGCTTGAAGTTGCGCCCATGCGCGAGGAAATGCGGGCATTCCTCGGCAAGGTTGCCGACTACACTCTGACACCAATGCCCGCGATGTTGCGATTGGCGACCCGCGCGCCGGGGCTGGGTGACCCACCTTCCATGCGCAAGATCTATCGTTTGGGAGCCTCCCTGCCAGACCGGATGACCGACGCCAGAACCCGTGTACTTGATGTGTTGCGCGACTATGGTGGGCTGGCATTTACGTTAAAGGAACTGGCGGAACAGGCCGGGGTAACTTCGTCCGTTGTCAAAGGCTTGGTCAAGCAAGGCGCGGTTCGCGAAGAAGACAGCCCGCGTGACCTGCCGTATCCGCATCTTGATCCCGATTTGCCGGGTAAGGACCTGACCGAAGATCAGGCAAGTGCGGTTGCGCAGCTTCGGGCCGGGCAACGGACGGGGAATTACGGCACAACGCTGCTGAAAGGCGTGACGGGTTCCGGCAAGACCGAAGTCTATCTGGAGGCCGTGGCCGAAGCGCTGCGCATGGGGCGGCAGGCACTTGTCCTTTTGCCGGAAATTGCGCTAACCGCAGAATTCCTGACACGGGTTGAGGCGCGGTTTGGCGCGCGCCCTGCCGAGTGGCATTCGGGCGCGACCATGACTGAACGCAGGCGAGTCTGGCGGATGGTCGGGCAGGGGGAAGCTCAACTGGTTGTTGGCGCGCGGTCAGCCCTGTTTCTGCCATTTCGCGATCTGGGGCTGGTCGTGGTGGATGAGGAACACGACACCTCATACAAACAGGAAGACGGGGTGCATTACAGCGCGCGCGACATGGCGGTCCTGCGGTCTGCCATCTGCGGTGCGCGGGTGATTCTGGCCAGTGCAACCCCGTCGCTGGAAAGCTGGGCGAATGCTGAGGCAGGTAAATATGATCGGGTCGACCTGACTTCGCGTTTCGGCGCGGCGGTGTTGCCCGAGATGAAGCCCATCGACATGCGGGCCGAACAGATGCAGGCCGGAACGTGGATATCTCCGACTTTGCGGCAGGCGGTGCAGCAGCGGATCGAGAAAGGCGAGCAGTCGCTTTTGTTCATAAACCGCCGTGGCTATGCTCCGGTAACCCTGTGCCGCGCCTGCGGGGAACAGATCGCCTGTGATCATTGCGACGCGCGCATGGTGGAACACAGGTTCCTGAAGCGCCTGATGTGCCACCAATGCGGTGAGACCAAGCCGATGCCCGAGGTCTGCCCTTTTTGCGGGGTCGAGGGCAAGCTGGCCCCGGTGGGGCCGGGCATTGAGCGTTTGGCCGAAGAGGCCGAAGCAACCTTCCCCGAGGCCAGGATTGCCATGCTGAGTTCTGATCTGTTCGGCTCAGCCCGGGCACTGAAGGCCAAGATCGAAGAAATTGCGGCAGGGGACGCAGATATCGTCATCGGAACGCAATTGGTGGCCAAGGGGCACAACTTTCCCAAGCTGACATTGGTGGGGGTGATCGACGCGGATCTCAGTCTGCATGGCGCAGACCTGAGGGCCGCTGAACGAACATTTCAGCTGATGCGACAGGTTGCGGGGCGTGCTGGTCGGGCTGAAAAACCGGGGCAGGCGCTGTTACAGACTTTCCAGCCGGAACACCCGGTGATCCGGGCGATTCTGTCGGGTGACGAAGAGGGCTTTTGGAAGGCCGAGGCCGCCGGTCGGCAAGCGGCCGGTGTGCCGCCTTATGGACGTATGGCGGGGATCGTGTTGTCGGGCCCCGAGGTCGGACCGGTCTTTGACATTGGCAACGCCATGGCGCGCAACGACAGCCCATTGCGCCAGATTGGCGCGCAGGTGTTTGGCCCCGCCCCAGCGCCGATTGCCCGTATTCGCGGACGTCACCGTGTCCGCCTGCTGGTCAAGGCACCTAAAGGCGCACCAATCCAGGACGCCATCGCTCGTTGGATCGCCCCGCTGCGCCTGAAAGGCGATATCCGCCTGACCGTCGATATCGATCCACAAAGCTTTTACTGACTATTGCATTAACGCAGGGCCATTGTGCGCCGGTCGCTTCCCCCTCGCCAAAGTCGGGAAATGGGCGTAGAGGATTCTCATGCTGAAACCCATGCCCCTTGCCGAGGCGCAGAGCCTTCCGTTCTGGCGTCGTCCTGTCACGCTTCTGTTCGTGATGGCCTTGACCATGCCCATCGCGTTTAATGCATGGAGCGCGCTGTTGAACAACTTCGTCATTGAGGCAGCGAATTTCGACGGGGCCGATATCGGCCTGCTACACACGGTGCGCGAGATTCCGGGCTTTCTGGCGGTCGGCGTGATTGCCGTCATCATTTTCATTCGCGAGCAGGTGCTGGCCATGATCTCGCTGATGATGCTTGGGGTCGCAACGGCTTTGACGGCCTGGTTCCCAAGCCTTGGCGGATTGTTGTTCGTGACCTTGTTCAGTTCAATCGGGTTTCACTACTATGAGACTGTGAACCAGTCGCTTCAGCTGCAATGGCTTCCCAAGGATCGCGCACCGCAGGTATTGGGGTGGCTGGTCGCTATGGGCTCGGCAGCAACGATGGTGGTGTACGGGCTGATCGTTCTGACCTGGGAGCGGTTCGATCTGTCCTACAACTTTGTCTTCATGGCTGCTGGCGGTGCAACAGCTTTGCTGGCCCTGTTTTGCCTGTTCGCCTTCCCACAATTCGATGCCCCCACGCCGCAAACCAAGAAACTGATCCTGCGCCGTCGATACTGGCTGTATTACGCTCTGCAATTCATGGCGGGTGCGCGGCGACAGATCTTTGTCGTGTTTGCCGGGTTCATGATGGTCGAGAAGTTCGGCTTTGAAGTGCATGAGCTGACCAGCCTGTATCTGATCAACCTGATGATCAACATGATGGTTGCTCCGTTGCTGGGTAAAGCAGTGGCCAGGTTTGGCGAACGGCGCACGTTGATCTTTGAATATACCGGTCTGGCAATCGTGTTCGCAGCCTATGGTGGCATCTACTGGTTTGGCTGGGGCGTGCTGTTGGCGGCGACACTCTATGTCATCGACCATGTGCTGTTCGCGCTGGCGCTTGCACTGAAAACCTATTTTCAGAAAATCGCCGATCCGGCGGATATTGCGCCAACTGCCGCAGTCGCGTTCACGATCAACCATATCGCCGCGGTTTTCTTGCCCGCGTTGCTGGGTTTGCTCTGGGTCGTGTCGCCAGGTGCCGTGTTTGGCCTTGCGGCGGCGATGGCGGTCGTTTCTCTGCTGTTGTCCCTGCTGGTTCCGCGCCACCCGGAACCGGGCAATGAGACCGTCCTGAGCAAATACGCGCCAGCCCCGGCGGAATAGGCCGCAAAGCTTGACGTTGGCGGCGTCCCGTCCTACGCGCAGTGCCAACTGACACAGGAGTTCCGGATGCCCACATTCACTGCGCTGACCACGCTGACAGGTAAGAAAGCCGCCGAAGGTCTGGGCGAAGCGATGGAGCGTCTGGAGCCCGAACCAACCGGCGTCGGTGTGTTCGAGGTCGAAGACGGTTCGGGCCTGTGGGAAGTGGGCGGGTACTTTACCGAAGCCCCTGACGAGACCGCATTGGCCGTTCTGGCAGTTGCTTTTGAAGCCAAACCTTTTGTTGTGTCGGAAGTGCCTGAAACGGATTGGGTGGCCCATGTTCGGCGAGAGCTTGCCCCGGTTGAGGCGGGCCGCTTTTTTGTCTATGGCAGCCACGATGCCGACAAGCTGCCCGACGGTCGCATTCCACTGCTGATCGAGGCGGCAATGGCCTTTGGTACCGGACATCACGGTACCACGCTGGGATGTTTGAAAGCTCTGGACCGGTTGTTGGATGAAGGGTTCAGTGCCTCAAAAGTAGCGGATATCGGTTGCGGCACGGCCGTTCTGGCCATGGCGGCAGCCCGGGTATGGGATGGCGATTTCATTGCCAGCGATATCGACGAGGTGGCCGTTGAAGTGGCCGAAGCCAACCTGAAGGCAAACGGTATGTCCGGCGCGGTTCAGTGTGTTGAAGCCGCAGGTTTCGATCATCCCGACCTCAAGGCGCACGCACCCTACGATCTGATTTTTGCCAATATCCTCAAAGGGCCTTTGGTAGCTTTATCACCCGAAATGGCAGCGAATCTCCGCCCAGGTGGGCACGCGATCCTGTCGGGAATCCTCAACGAACAGGCCGATGACGTGGTTTCCGTTTATTCACAAAACGGGTTCAATCAGACCTGTAGGGCCGAGATTGGTGAGTGGACGACCCTAATTTTAACCAAACAGGGCGTGAATTAGGCCATTTGCAGGAGTTTTATAGGTTTTTGCCACGTTTTTGTCGCAATCTCTTTTTACCGTTTTCTGAATGAAGTCGAGGGGGGCGGTTTTTGGAGGCTGCCATGACGGGTAAACAACTGGAGTTCAATCAGCGCGTAAGTCGCCTGAACAAGAAACACCAAAAGATGAGCCGTGGCTATCGCGCGACGATGCGCAAGGATGGCCTGGTGGTGATGAGGCCGCAGCGGGTGAGCTCGGCGGTGCCAGCAAAGGTGCTGCTGCTTACGCTTGTGGGTTTCTTCGCCTTCAAAGCATTTCTTTTGTCCCACCTTGGCCCGACCGGCTATCAATATCGGATCGACAGCCTGAACGAAGGTACGCCAGTCGAAAAAGCCGGTGCCTGGGTGATGCAAATCGACCCTGTGTCGCAAGCCCTCGCCGCTCAGCTGAACAAAGTTTTCTACTAATCCGCTCCCTCGGATTAAAAAACACCGCGTACCCTTATGGTGCGCGGTGTTTTTGTGTGCCCCTCAAGGGAGGAGGAAGGGGCAAATAAGTATAGTGGCCGGTTCTTAGCGGCGACCTTCGGCGATGGAGTCGATGTCACCACGGCACAGGCCGATATCGTCCAGTTCGCGGTCTGTCAGACCGGTCAGCGCGTTGCGGGTTACGCGGGCGTCATTCCATTCAACTGCGGCGTTAACGGCCGATACGAAAAATGCGCCGATACGGCCAACAAGGCCGAACGAGCCAGTGGTAGCGACGCGGGTTGTGTCCAGTGCAGCCATATCCTGTTTCCTTCTGGTTAGTGTTCACATTGCATTTCTGCGATCTGCGGGGCATCTAGTGCTGTCATTTCGTTCGCACAAGTTCAGTTTTTGCATGTGTCCTATGCGTTTTCTGCAAGGCTTCACGAAGCTGTAATCCCCTTTAACAATTGGTGAAAAAGCCTTTGGGAAAGTGTCGAATTCAGACTTCACGGGGTCGCAAAACGCGCCCGAAGTCGCGCCTGAGACACGCGTGTCGTTTTCAGCCCTGGGGTCAATTCGCTTGGAAAATGTTCACGCTTCGTGCTAGGCGTTGAAAAAAGATCACACAACCCGAGCAGGCCGAGGCAAAATATGCGAATTCTGGGCATCGATCCGGGGCTTAGAACCCTGGGATGGGGCGTCATCGAATCAAATGGCAGCCGCCTGAGCCATGTGGCCAACGGGTTGTGCAAATCGGATGGGGACGATCTGGGCGAGCGGCTGCTGTCGCTGCACAATCAGATTGTCGAAGTGATTGCGGATCACAGACCCGATCAGGCTGCTATCGAACAGACATTCGTGAACAAGGATGGGGCCGGAACCCTCAAATTGGGGCAGGCACGTGGTGTGGCGTTGCTGACGCTGGCACAGGCCGGTCTGCCGGTGGGGGAATATGCCCCCAACCGGGTGAAAAAGACCGTGGTGGGTGTGGGTCATGCCGAGAAAGAGCAGGTTTTGCATATGGTCAAACTGCAATTGCCGGGCTGTTTGCCGAAAGGGGCCGACGCGGCGGATGCACTGGCGATTGCGATCTGCCATGCCTATTACGGGAAAACGCAACAGGCGCGTGTGAAAGAGGTGCGGGCATGATCGGCAAACTGACAGGGCGGCTGGATTACCGCGCGGTGGATCATGTGCTGATCGATGTTCGGGGCGTCGGCTATCTTGTCTATTGTTCCGACCGGACCTTGGCGGCATTGCCGGGGGCGGGTGAGGCGGTCTCGATCTACACTGACATGGTCGTCCGCGAAGACCTTATGCAGCTTTACGGGTTTCTGTCGCTTGTCGAGAAAGAGTGGCATCGCCTGCTGTGCTCGGTTCAGGGGGTCGGCGCGAAGGTGTCGCTGGCGATCCTGAGTGCATTGGGGCCCGACGGTGTCAGCCGCGCAATTGCCCTGGGGGACTGGGGTGCGGTCAAGGCGGCCAAGGGCGTCGGGCCAAAAACCGCCCAGCGGATCGTGTTGGACCTCAAGGACAAGGCACCCGGAGTGATGGCCATGGGCGGCACGATTGCTCAGGCGATGGACGGGCCGGAACTTGAGGTTGTTGAACCGAATGACTCTACACCCGCGCCGAGACGTGTTCCGAAACCGCCATCGGGTGCCGCGGCCGCGTCTGCCGGGGCGTTGTCGGCGCTGGCCAATCTTGGATATGGGCCGTCCGAGGCGGCAGGTGCCGTGGCTGAAGCGGCTGCAAGCCAGCCGGATGCTGACGAGGCTGATCTGATCCGCGCGGCCCTCAGGCTGCTGGCTCCGAAAGGGTAAGTGAATGGTTGACGCTGATCCCACCCTGCGCCCGGAGCCCCTGCCGGAAGACAATGACCGCGCTTTGCGTCCTCAGGGGCTGGATGAATTCATTGGTCAGGCTGAGGCGCGTGCCAATTTGCGCATCTTTATTCAATCCGCCCGGCAACGCGGCGAGGCGATGGACCACACCTTGTTTCACGGACCTCCGGGGTTGGGTAAGACGACCCTCGCACAGATCATGGCGCGTGAACTGGGGGTGAACTTTCGCATGACCTCTGGCCCGGTTCTGGCCAAGGCGGGGGATCTGGCGGCGATCCTGACCAATCTTGAATCGCGGGACGTGTTGTTCATCGACGAGATTCACAGGCTCAACCCGGCGGTGGAAGAAGTGCTGTACCCGGCGATGGAAGATTTCGAGCTGGATCTTGTTATCGGCGAAGGCCCTGCTGCGCGCACTGTAAGGATCGAGTTGCAGCCATTCACACTGGTGGGGGCCACCACGCGGATGGGCCTGCTGACAACGCCCTTGCGTGACCGGTTTGGTATCCCGACCCGGCTTCAGTTCTACACGGTTGATGAATTGCACGAAATTGTCACCCGGAACGCGCGAAAACTGGGCGCGCCTGCGGATAACGATGGTGCGCGCGAAATCGCGCGCCGGTCGCGCGGAACGCCACGTATCGCCGGGCGATTGCTGAGGCGTGTTGTGGATTTCGCGATTGTCGAAGGGGACGGGCGGATCACACGGGACCTGGCCGATGGTGCCTTGACCCGTCTGGGCGTCGATAATCTGGGTCTTGATGGCGCGGACCGGCGGTATCTGAAACTGATTGCCGAAAACTATGCAGGTGGCCCGGTGGGGATTGAAACCCTGTCTGCCGCGCTGTCCGAAAGCCGCGACTCGCTTGAGGAAGTGATTGAGCCCTATTTGCTGCAACAGGGGCTGATCCAGCGTACTCCGCGTGGGCGGATGTTGGCGCAGAAGGCGTGGACGCATCTTGGGATGGCCGCGCCCAAGCGGCAAAGCGATCTGTTCGGTTGAAGCCCGCGCGCTTAGATTTTATGCCTTTCGGCGAGAGTATTTTTGAAAAGATGAAGGGCTGGCGGTGACACCGGAAGAAATTGAAGCGCTGTTCACACGCGAAAGCGGCGAGTTTCTGTTTGCGCGCTGGGGGCGGCCTATTGTTCCGATCGTTTTCGGCGTCGAAGACGAGACGCTGGCCACCGTAAAGGGGGCATTCGAAGCCGTTGTCACGCTGGCCGGTCACCAAATGGCCGAGACGGACCCTGAGCTTGGCGCGAACTGCATGGTTTTCTTTTTCCGGGACTGGCAGGAACTGCTGGAGGTACCGGACCTTGATCGATTGATCCCGGATCTGGAACCTTTGGTCGCGCGTCTGGTCGCGGCAGATGCAAACCAGTACCGCGTTTTCCGATTCGAAGAAGATGGCGCGGTCCGCGCGGCGTTTGTGTTTCTGCGCATGGACAAGGAATTGTGCAAGGTTCCGGCGGAAACCCTTGCGCTCAATCAGGTCGTGCAGACCATCTTGCTCTGGTCGGACACTGCATTTCGCAATCAATCTCCACTGGCAATCGCAGGTGAGGCCACGATCCTGCGTCCCGACATCGCGTCCTTGATCCGGGCGGCCTATGATCCGGTTTTGCCACGGGCGGCACAGGATGCCTCGCATGCGTTAAGGCTGTTTGCCCGACTGGAGGCGTTGCAATGAAACACACCTACCCCATCCGCGTGTATTATGAAGACACCGACATGGGTGGGGTTGTCTATCACGCGAACTACCTGCGCTATATCGAGCGCGCGCGCTCGGACTGGGTGCGTAATCTGGGCAATGACCAAAACGCCATGCGGGAGGAGGGCATTGTTTGGGTCGTGCGGCGGGTCGAGGCCGAGTATCTGGGGCCTGCAAGGTTTGATGATGAATTGATCGTCGAAACCGAGGTCACCGAAATCTCGGGCGTGCGTCTGACTATGGCGCAGCTTGTTCGCCGCGGTGAGACCGAAATATTTCGTGCATCTGTCACGGCCGTTTGCATCAATAAAGCGGGCAAACCGATCCGATTGCCGGCAGAGATTCGCGCATTGATGTAACAATTTGCGGACCATGGGTGGTTCTGTTGGCTTTTCATGACCAACTGAGATAGCGTTTGGCAAAATAAGGCCAAACGAACGGCCATCAGGCAAAACAAAGAGCAGGTTCATGGAAGCTGAAACGCTGGCGCTGGCGCAGGAGATCGACTTCTCCATGTGGGGGCTGTTTGCCCGCGCGACCTTTATCGTCAAACTGGTGATGCTGGTACTTACCGGCGCATCCATCTGGTCCTGGGGGATCATCATTCAGAAGCTGATCAACTATCGCGCGGCCCGACGCGAGGCGCAGGTTTTTGATGAAAGCTTCTGGTCGGGCAACCCGTTGGATGAGTTGTTCGAGCAGATCGGAACGCAGCCGGATGGCAGCTCGGAAAAGATCTTTGCGTCAGGCATGATCGAGTGGCGCAGGTCACATCGCAATGATGGCGGGCTGATTGCCGGGGCAACCGCGCGGATCGACCGGTCGATGGATGTCGCCATCGCGAAAGAGGCGGAAACCCTGCAAAAAGGTCTTCCCATTCTGGCAACTGTCGGCTCCACGGCTCCGTTTATCGGGCTGTTTGGCACCGTTTGGGGCATCATGAATGCGTTCATCGAGATTGCCGAACAGCAAAACACCAACCTTGCCGTTGTGGCCCCCGGTATTGCCGAGGCGTTGATGGCGACAGGGTTGGGCCTTTTGGCGGCGATCCCGGCGGTGATTTTCTATAACAAACTCAGCGCCGATAGTGACCGGATCGTTGGCGGCTATGAAGCCTTTGCGGATGAATTCGCAACCATTCTGTCGCGCCAGTTGGACAGCTGACGATGGGCGCTGCGATCCAGCAATCTTCGAACGGCAATGGGCGCAGGCGTGGTCGGCGTCGCGGTCGCGCGCAGCCGATGGCCGAGATCAATGTGACACCTTTCGTGGATGTCATGCTGGTGTTGCTGATCATCTTCATGGTGGCCGCGCCATTGCTGACGGTTGGTGTTCCGGTCGATCTGCCCAAGACCGCAGCCAGTGCGCTGCCCGGCGACAATGAAGAGCCTTTGACCGTGACCCTGACCGCTGACGGACGCGTGCAGATCCAGACCACCGACGTGTTGCGCGAAGAGTTGATTGGCAAGCTGCGTGCCATTGCGGCAGAGCGGAGCAGCGACCGGGTTTTCCTGCGGGCCGATGGCGCAATCCCTTATGCACAGGTGATGCAGGTCATGGGTGCACTGAACGCGGGCGGTTTTTCCAACGTTGGCCTTGTGACCGATACCGGTGGGCCGACGCTGGATGAAGGTGGAGAGTGAGGTCGCACGGTGGATACCGGCACCAAGATTTCAGCGATTGCGCATGTCAGCCTGATCGGATGGGCGATGTTCGGCGGCACCTTCCGGTCCGAACCGTTGCCGATGGCTGTGCAGGATGTCTCTGTGATCACGGCTGAACAATTCGCGGCCATGACGGCCCAGCGGGATGCGCCGGAACTCCCCGAAGTGCCGACCGCGTTGCAGCAGCCGCCCGAGCCGGAGGCTGTGACCAAGCCCCCGGAACCCGAGAGTGACGAACAGCCCCGCCCTGAACCTGTTGCACCGGCTGAACCGGAACCAGAGCCAGAGCCCATCATCGTGGAAGCGCCGCCAGAACCCGAGGTTCCTGACGAGCCTCCGGTTCTGACGGAACCTCAGGTCGAACCTGTTGCACAGCCTGCGCCGCCCGGTCCGGAGGCACAGCCGCGCCCATCAGACCGCGTCGCGCCCGAGGCAATAGCTCCGCCACCGCCCGAGGCAAAGCCTGATGATCTTGAAACGCCTCCGGTATCCCTGGATGAAGGCGCAGAGATTCAACAGGAACAGCAGGATCAGACCGCGCCGCAAGAGGCAGCCCCGGAGATTGTGACTGAGGCCGAGGAAACCAAAGAACAGTCGCCCCTGACATCTCCGCGACCGCGCGTGCGCCCAAACCGGCCAAGCCCGCCGCCGGAACCCGCTGTGGCCAAAACGCCTGAGGCGACCCCTGAATCTGAGAAACAAACCGATGAAACGGCAATCAACGACGCCCTGGCCGAAGCCTTGGGCAGCGGGTCCGAACCTTCTGGCCCACCGCTGACCAGCGGAGAGAAAGACGCGATGCGACTGGCTGTCTCTGGATGTTGGAATGTGGGTTCCTTGTCCACGGATGCGCTGAACACTGTGGTTGTTGTCGCGTTTTCACTGAACCGTGATGGTACGGTCGTCGGTGGCAGTGTTCGGATGCTGGACAGCTCTGGTGGCTCGGCGGGAGCCGTTAAACAGGCCTACGAGGCTGCGCGACGTGCTATTTTGCGCTGCGGGGCCAAAGGATATGATTTGCCTGCTGACAAATACGAACATTGGCAGGATGTTGAGATTACATTTAACCCCGAGAGGATGCGGATCAAATGATGAAGCTTCTGACCAGCCTCTTTGTCGGCCTGACACTGATGTCTGCGCCGGTTTATGCACAGAACGGGCCTTTGCGCCTGGAACTGGATGAGGGGATTATCGAACCCTTGCCCTTTGCCGTTCCGAATTTTGTGCCGGACGGCCCGGCCGCAGCTCAGTTCGCGCAGGATATATCGCGCGTGGTGGCGGCTGACCTGACCGGGACCGGGTTGTTCCGCGAAATCTCCTCGGATGCGTTCATCAGCCGGGTCAGCAGCTTCGAAGCTCCGGTTCAGTTTGCGGATTGGAAGGCGATCAACGCTGACGCGCTGGTCACGGGCGCTGTCAATGTGTCAGGTCAGAAACTGACGGTCCGGTTCCGGGTGTGGGATGTGTTTTCGGGCCAGGAACTGGGCAATGGCCTTCAACTGGCAGGTACCACAGACGGGTGGCGGCGCATGGCGCACAAGGTGGCCGATCAGGTCTATAGCCGGATCACAGGTGAAGGCGGTTATTTTGACAGCCGCGTTGCCTTTGTTTCGGAAAGCGGGCCGAAGGACCAGCGCCTGAAGCGTTTGGCGATCATGGATTACGATGGCGCGAATGTGCAGTACATGACCGACAGCGCCGCAATCGTTCTGGCGCCCCGGTTCTCACCCACCGGTGACCGGCTGCTTTATACCAGTTATGAAAGCGGCAGCCCGCGCATATACGTGACTGAAATCGGGCGCCCGAAACCGCGGGAACTGAAGACGCAGGACGGGACGATGAGCTTTTCGCCTCGGTTCTCGCCGGATGGCCGGTCGATTGTCTATTCGCTGATTCAGGGCGGCAATACCGATCTGTGGAAGATGGATATCGTTTCGGGTCAAAGCACGCGCCTGACCAACACGCCCGCAATTGAAACTGCCCCCAGCTATTCACCCGATGGCAGCCGGATCGTCTTTGAAAGCGACCGCTCCGGCACGCCGCAATTGTACGTGATGGCAGCAAGCGGGGGCGAAGCCACGCGGATCAGCTTTGGTGCAGGTCGCTATGGTACCCCGGTCTGGTCACCGCGCGGCGACCTGATCGCCTTTACCAAGCAGAACCAGGGCCGGTTCCATATCGGCGTGATGCGCATCGACGGGTCAGAAGAACGTTTGCTGACAGCCTCTTTCCTGGATGAAGGCCCCACCTGGTCGCCTAATGGCCGGGTCATCATGTTCACCCGCGAAACGCAGGGGGCCAGTGGTAGGGCATCGCTTTACTCGGTGGATATCTCGGGCAGGAACCTGCGCCCGGTACGTACACCGGACGGCGGCAGCGATCCGTCCTGGGGCCCATTGCAGAATTGATCGCAGCAAAGTTCACAACAAATCGTCCCTGTGGTAGACAGGCGGCAATAAACATAACACGAGGCACCTGAAATGAACGTATTGAGCAAAGTTCTGGCGCTGGGCGCGCTGAGTGTGATCGCCGCCTGCACAAACAATGACCCCTCAGCCTTGGGTGGCGGTGGTGGTAGCGGAGGCATTGGATCCATTGTCCCCGGATCACCGAGTGATCCGCGCTCGCCCGCGTATTTCCAGCAAACAGTCGGGGACCGTGTCCTGTTTGCCGTTGACCAGTCGACGCTGTCGCCCGAGGCGCAAACAGTGTTGCAGGGGCAGGCGGACTGGCTGCTGGCCAATCCGGATTTTGTCGCAACGATCGAAGGTCACGCTGATGAGCAGGGCACGCGGGAATACAACCTTGCACTGGGCGCACGCCGGGCGAACGCTGCGCGTGAGTACCTGATTTCGCGGGGCGTCGCGGGCAGCCGCCTGAACACCGTGAGCTATGGCAAGGAACGCCCGATCGAGATTTGCAGCACCGAGGAATGTTATTCCAAGAACCGTCGTGCAGTAACGGTTCTGACCGGGTCAACTCTGGGGTAAGATGATGCGCATTGCAGGATGGGTTTTGGCGGCGGTTGTGGCGACGGCTGGTGTTGCACAGGCACAGGATCAACAGACCCTTGCGGATATCCGTCAGGAACTGACGGTATTGCATGTGGAAATTCAGCGTTTGAAGCGCGAGTTTTCCACTACGGGTTCGCCCGCACCAAACCTGTCCGGCAGTTCGGTCCTTGAACGGGTGGATGCCATCGAGGCCGAATTGCAGCGCCTGACCCGCCAGACCGAGCAATTGAACCAGCGGGTGCAGAACATTGTCACTGACGGCACCAACCGAATCGGTGACCTTGAGTTCAGGCTGGTTGAACTGGAAGGCGGCGATTTGTCGACGTTGGGTGAGACCTCGACACTTGGTGGTGACACGGCCACTGTCATAACCGGGCCAACAAGTATCGAAACGCCAACGGCAACTGATCATGGTGAACTGGCCATAGGTGAACGCGCTGATTTTGACGCAGCCTCGCAAGCGTTGGCCGATGGCGATTTCCAGACTGCTGCCACGTTGTTTGCGCAGTTTGAAACAAGCTATCCCGGCAGTCCGCTGGCGCCCGAAGCCAACCTGAAACGCGGTCATGCCCTAGAAGGGATTGGCGACACACGCGAAGCGGCCCGGGCATTTCTGGCCAGCTTCACGGGTGATTCCGAGGGCGCGTTTGCACCCGAGGCGCTGTACGAACTGGGCGCGGCGCTTGGCCGTTTGGGACAGACCGATCAGGCCTGCATCACGCTTAATGAGGTCGGAGTACGCTTTCCTTCTGCGCCAGAGTTTTCGAACGCCACGCAGGAGATGACCGCGTTGGGATGTACTTGAGCCATCACTCCGGCAAACTACTTGCAGACCTTCGCGCCCGGCTACCCGAAACACTTCCGCGCAAGTTGGGTATTGCAGTTTCGGGAGGCGGCGATTCTGTCGCCTTGATGCACCTTTTGCATCAGGTGGCGCAGGATGAGGCCATCACCCTTTTCGTTGCCACGGTCGACCACGGGTTGCGCCCCGAATCCGCGCGCGAGGCCGAAACGGTATCCCGGCAGGCAGCTGCGTTGGGGATGTCTCATGATACGCTGCGTTGGTCGGGCTGGGACGGTACTGGCAACTTGCAGGACCGGGCACGTCAGGCGCGGTATGATTTATTATCCGAATGGGCAAAGGGTCGCGGAATCGATGCCATTGCGCTGGGCCACACCGCAGATGATCAGGCGGAAACACTGTTGATGCGGTTGGGCCGATCATCCGGGGTCACGGGCCTGTCCGGCATGTCGGCTATTCGGAAACAGCAGGGGCTGACGTTGCTGCGTCCGATGCTGGGGATCACCCGTGAACAGCTGCGCACCTATCTGACTGAGACTGGCGTGGCATGGGTGGACGATCCTTCGAATCAGGATGCCAGTTTCGACCGGATCAAGGCGCGCGAAGCTTTGGGTGGGCTGGAACCTTTGGGAATTGATGCGCGTTCATTGTCCCGCGTGGCGGACAATCTGGCGCAGGCACACACGGCACTTGGCGTCTGTGCGCAAGAATCCGCAGGGTCCGTGGCGCAGGTCGATCAAAGTGACGTGAGGGTGAACCGGGCCGGATTTGCCGCGTTGCCCCTTGAGATTCGGCGTCGTGTCCTGCTGGGAATCCTCTCATGGATTGCCGGGTCGGGTTATCCCCCGCGTCAGGCGGCAGTGGATCAGGCAATGGATGCAGTTGCGAATGGGCAATCGGGGTCAGTGGGCGGTTGTCTGATTGTTCCACAAGGCGGGAGTGTTTGGATTTGCAGGGAATTTAATGCCGTGAAATCTCAGTTGGCGGCACCCGGTGCTGTGTGGGATGGCAAATGGCGGCTCAGCGGACCCGCAACAATGGGCGCAGAAATCCGCGCTTTGGGCGGTGAGGGGTTGCAACAGGTGCCCGAGTGGCGTGCAATCGGACGTCCCAGGATAGCTTTGACGTCGACGCCTGCGGTTTGGATTGCGGACAGGGTGCTGGCCGCCCCGCTTGCGGGTCTCGCGAATGGCTGGCATGCCAGGCTTGCGTCAGATTGGCCCGAGTTCCACGCATCTTTTTTATCGCATTGAACATACGACAATCCTCTCTATTTTAAGAGGTAACTTGGCAGCGTCTCACCTGCCGGAACTTTTAGGAGAATTTCCTTGGGCAACGCTCGCAATATCGCGTTTTGGGTCGTTTTGTTCCTGCTCATCCTTGCACTGTTCAATCTGTTCAGTGGACCGGGCGGAACGCTTCAGAGCAACGAGAAAACCTATTCCGACTTTGTCGGTGCCGTCCAAAGCGGTGAAGTCAAGAACGTGACCCTGGATGGTGAACAGATTCGCTATACCCTGCAAAGCGGTGCCAGCTATGTCACGATCAAACCCGGCGACGCCGAAGTGACCAAGCTTCTGATCGAAGAAAACATCCCCGTTCAGGCCGTAAAACAACAGCAATCAGGCTTTCAGTCGTTCCTGATCACGCTGCTGCCTTTCCTGCTGCTGATCGGTGTCTGGGTCTATTTCATGAATCGGATGCAAGGCGGCGGCAAAGGTGGCGCGATGGGCTTTGGCAAGTCCAAGGCCAAGATGCTGACCGAAAAGCATGGCCGCGTGACCTTTGACGATGTTGCCGGTATCGACGAGGCCAAGGAAGAGCTGGAAGAGATTGTCGAATTCCTGCGAAACCCGCAGAAGTTCAGCCGCCTTGGTGGCAAGATCCCCAAGGGCGCGCTGCTGGTTGGCCCTCCGGGTACCGGTAAGACGCTTCTGGCCCGTGCCATTGCGGGTGAGGCGGGTGTGCCGTTCTTCACCATCTCGGGTTCGGATTTTGTCGAAATGTTCGTTGGTGTGGGTGCGTCCCGCGTGCGTGACATGTTCGAGCAGGCGAAAAAGAACGCGCCCTGTATCGTGTTTATCGATGAAATTGACGCTGTGGGTCGTCATCGCGGCGCCGGGTATGGTGGCGGCAACGACGAGCGGGAACAAACGCTCAACCAGTTGCTGGTCGAAATGGACGGGTTTGAGGCCAACGAAGGTGTAATCATTCTGGCGGCGACAAACCGCAAGGATGTTCTGGACCCTGCGCTGCTGCGACCGGGCCGGTTCGACCGTCAGGTCACAGTCGGCAACCCGGACATCAAGGGCCGCGAGAAAATTCTGGGCGTTCACGCACGCAAGACGCCGCTGGGCCCCGATGTCGATCTGCGCATCATCGCGCGCGGTACGCCCGGCTTCTCGGGTGCGGATTTGGCCAACCTCGTGAACGAGGCCGCGTTGATGGCCGCGCGCGTGGGTCGTCGCTTTGTCACCATGGAAGATTTTGAAAACGCCAAGGACAAGGTGATGATGGGGGCCGAGCGCCGCTCGATGGTGCTGACGCAGGATCAGAAGGAAAAAACTGCCTATCACGAAGCGGGTCATGCTGTTGTTGGTCTGTCTCTGCCCATGTGCGATCCGGTCTACAAGGCGACCATCATACCGCGCGGGGGTGCGCTGGGTATGGTGGTTTCGCTGCCGGAAATGGATCGCCTGAACTATCACCGGGATGAGTGCGAACAAAAGCTGGCGATGACCATGGCGGGGAAAGCTGCCGAAGTCATCAAGTATGGCGAAGATCACGTGTCGAACGGTCCTGCCGGGGACATCATGCAGGCCAGCCAACTGGCACGCGCCATGGTGATGCGCTGGGGTATGTCGGACAAGGTCGGCAATATCGACTATGCCGAGGCGCATGAGGGATACCAGGGCAATACTGCCGGGTTCTCGGTATCGGCTCATACCAAGGAACTGATTGAAGAAGAGGTAAAGCGTCTGATCCAGCAAGGCTATGAACAGGCGCACAAGATTCTGACCGATCAGAACGAGGAATGGGAGCGTCTGGCCCAAGGGCTGCTAGAATACGAAACACTGACCGGTGACGAAATCAAACGCGTCATGAACGGGGAGTCGCCCGGCGACAGTGATGACCGGAACGACAAGTCGGACGAGGGCAGTGCGCCCAGCGTGACAGCCATCCCCAAGACCAAGGCAAAGAAATCACCGCCTGAGGGCGGGATGGAACCTGAACCGACAGCATAACCAGCAAGAACCCGGGCTCTGACCCGGGTTTTTCTCTTTCCATCAGAGCGTTACTGAGCATTATGCGCTGGCAGACACCAATGGGAAGGGAAGCGCGTATGCCGTTTTTGCGGGAAACCGAATTTGCAGCCGAAGTTCTTTGGCTGGGCCTTGTTCCTGCCGGCGGATCGCTTCGTGCCAAGCCCGTTGAGTTGCTGGATCTTGGGTTTGAGGGCGTGAAAGGCGAGCGGCACGAAGGTCTGAACCGTGCGTCCTGTGTTCGGGTCTCGAACCTCTATCCCAAGGGCACTGAAATCCGCAATGTTCGTCAACTGTCGGTGCTGTCCTTGGAAGAGTTGCAGCAGATCGCGCAGAACATGGGGCTGGACCAGCTTGACCCGTCTTATCTGGGCGCATCCATAGTGCTGAAAGGTATTCCGGATTTCTCGCACATTCCGCCGTCCTCGCGTCTTCAGGCGGTCAACGGGCTGACGATCACTGTGGATATGGAAAACGCACCTTGCGTATTGCCCGGTCGCGAAATCGAAGCGGATCATCAGGGGTATGGTGCAGGGTTTAAACCTGCTGCCGTCGGACGCCGGGGTGTCACGGGCTGGGTCGAACGTCCCGGGCGCATTCAACTGGGCGATCACCTCAAGCTCTTTGTTCCGGACCAGCCTGCCTGGAGCCCTGAAAATATGCAGGTTTCCGATTAGTTCCCGATGAAGTGACCTGACGACGCTTCGCGACGCCAGAATGTCGGAATCCATGGCTAATCAGATTGTACACAAGGGTATGGAATGCGTAGCGCCGACGTTAGACGTCGGTTTTGCACGGTATTCAATCAAGGACCCCGGCCAATGAGCTATAAATCCGACATCGAAATTGCGCGTGAAGCGAATAAGAAGCCGATCCAGGAGATCGGCGCGAAGCTTGGAATATCCAGTGATGATCTTTTGC